>WLOZ01000153.1 GCA_009699025.1 Actinomycetota bacterium | reverse complement strand
TGGTGACCTGATCGAGGACTCCGAGGCGATCGTGCCCTCTGATGCGGTGTCGTTCACGCTGCTGCAGGAGCAGCTCGAGAGTGTGCTCGACACGCTCAGCGAGCGCGAGGCCGGTGTGGTGCGGATGCGGTTTGGCCTCACCGACGGCCAGCCCAAGACGCTCGACGAGATTGGCAAGGTGTACGGAGTGACGCGCGAGCGCATCCGCCAGATTGAGTCCAAGACGATGAGCAAGCTGCGACACCCCAGCCGCTCGCAGGTCCTCCGCGACTACCTCGACTGACATCGGGGGCACCCAAGCCCCTACCTATCGCGCTGCGGCGCCCCAAGCACTCCGCTCGAGGGTCAAGCCCGACTCCTTGGCCCGCTCCTCTTTCGCTGGGAGCGGCTGGACGGTCACGGCTTTCTCTGCGTGGTTGCCCTACTGACACCCAGCGTTCACGTTCAGCCGCTAACTTCCCGATAGTGCAGTTATTGGAGTGGGTGTCGGGGCTTGCGTGGCCCCTTGTCTTCCTGACGTTCCTCGCGCTGTGCCTCCTGACGGTGGAACTCTTCAGCATCGTGTCGAGGCGCTTTGACCCGAAGGATCGCACGAATGACAACATCGGTCGGGCTTCGCTGGCGTTTCTAGGCAGCGCCTTCATCTTCGTCGGTGCATTCACCATCATCACGTCGTGGACCGAGGACGCGAAGCTCCACACGACAGCGGAGCGTGAGGTTGTAGTAGCGCAGACGCTCATGCGCGAGGTGCGACTGCTGGCACCGGCGGACTCGACCATTCGTCGGGCGCTGGGCGACTATGCCGTGGCCGTGCTCCGCGGCGAGACCGGAGAGGGGGGCGAGCTCGAGTCGAGCACGGCAGCAGAGGACGCCTTTATCGCGGTGGAGAACGCAGCTATCGTGCTGATCGAGCAGCCGGGGATCGATACGTACCGCGCCGAGGAGGTTCTCGAATCCCTCCACGATCTGAAACTCGCTCGCGAGGAGCGGGTTTCAGAGTTGGGGAACACGGTCGCCCTTCCGCTCGTACTGCTGCTACTGGTGATGGCCGCTCTCAACCTCGCGGGTATCGGCCTATTTCCTGGTGGAACTTCTCGTGGACTCAAGGTGACGTTCGGCGTGGTGGTGGCGGTCGCTGTGGCGTCGATGCTCACCAGTGTTGTCGTGCTCGAGTCGCTGCCGTTCATCCAGCCCAGGCTGGCCCTGCCCGTAGAGAGCCTCATTGCCGACGTCAATTCCGGCTGAGCGCCTGCCGGTGAGTTGCATCGAGGGGCACGCGAGTGGGCTCCTAGGGTTTTCCCTAGTGCCCGTTAGGTTGCTGTCGGTTTTTGTGTTGCTATGTGAGGAAACGTCCAACTCGAGCAAGGAGCTCCGAGATGCGTTCTTCATCGCCTAGCGGCACCAACCTGACGTCGCACCTTCGTCGCGTTGCGATAGCGGTCACTGCTTCGGCACTCGTCGCGCTCGGAGTGGGTGTCGGAGCGACGCCCGCGGCGGCCGTCCCCGCGGTCGCGTGCGGTAACGGCGCTGGTGAGGCGATGTGTCTGACGTTTGCCCTCCCCTCTGATTTGGCGGGAAATTACGTTTTCTTCCCCCTCGAGGGTGCGAGCTCTGTGTACGTCGATTGGGGTGATGGCTCCCCGGTCGCAGGCCCCATCACCTCGGTGGGGGCATCGGCGGTCCCCCACACTTATTTTGTGGGTGGCACCACCCAGGTCAAGATCTACGGCACGAGCCTTGACCATTTTGGACACGGCACTTCCTGGTCCGGTGCTGACTCGCTGGGCAGCGTCGACTCCTGGGGCGGCCTGGGGTTGAAGTCTCTGGCGATGGCGTTGAATTCGTCCTCGGCTCTGACCTCGGTGCCAGCGACTCTTCCCAGCACCGTCACCGACATCGGTGGCATGTTCCAATCGTCGGGCTTCGCCGGCGACGACAACATCGGCCTGTGGGACACCACCTACGTCACCACCATGAGTAACGCATTTCAGTTTGCGACGCGCTTCGATAAGTCCCTGGGCGCCTGGAAGATGGGCAGCGTCACCGACGCCACAGGCATGTTGAACTACTCGGGCATGTCAGTGCAGAGCTACGACGCCACGCTGAATGGATGGAATTCGCAGACCCGCGCGCAATCGCTGACGGTGGGCGCCGCCGGCCTTTACTACAGTTCAGCGGGAAGCAGCGCGCATGCTGCTCTCCAGGTCGACCCCTTCGGCTGGGTCCTCGACGACGCTGGACCTGCATCGGCAGCAACACTCTCGTCAGTGGGTCTGTCGGGAAGCGAGACGATCCGAAGCACGCTGCAGGCAAATGCCGTGACTGCCTATCAGCCGCGCCTTACCTATCAGTGGCAGACGTCGGTGACCGGCGTCGGCTCGTGGTCTGACCTCGCAGGTGAAACGAATTTCACGCTGCTGGTGCCAGACCTTCAGGCGGGTAAGTACCTGCGGGTCTGCGTCAACGCCAACAACTCGGTGGGCACGCCCGTCGACCTCTGCAGCGACGCAACCGGCGAGATCGCGGGCATTGATCCGTCGGTGGGCACGGTGACGATCACCGGCTCCGCAGTCACGGGATTAACCCTGACGGCTCAGACCCCCGAATTCATCCCGGGTGTGCCCGCGGCAACGCTGACCTACGCGTGGGCGATTAGTGACAGCTCGACGGGAAATGGCTCGGACGGAATCCGCGATGAGACTGGAAGCACGCTGCTACTGACCGACAGCATGATTGGCCGATACATCTACGTCTGTGTGTCCGACGGAGTCAATCAAGACACCTGCACGTTCCCGCTGACAGGTCCAATCCTCGGCGTTGCCCCCAACTTCTCATCGGTGACCGTGACCGGTGCGTTGACCGTGCGCTCGACGGCCACAGCAACCCTGACCGGCCTCGTGGGCGCGCCTGCCCGGGAAGTCTTCTACCAGTGGTACTCGTCGGCGAACGGGTCATCCGGCTGGACCGCCTTCGGCGAACTCGTCGAGGTGCCCACGGTGTCGATTCCGTACTCGCAGTTCCATCGCTACCTACGGGTGACCGTAAAGGTGACTGCGGACGGCTTTCCCGACCACGTTGACACGAGTTCAGCGGTCAGGGTGAGCGCCTCGACGCCAAACGTCCCTCGGTCGGTCAAGGGTCTTGCCGGTGACAAGGCGGCTCTCGTGTCGTGGACCGCTCCCGCCGACAATGGGGGCGCGGCCGTTAACTACTACAAGGTCACGGCAACTCCGAAAGTGGGCACCACCACTCGCACCTGCACCACAGTGACCAACTCAGGGGCCTTGTCGTGCCAGGTCAACGGTCTAGCCGCCGGGGTGGGGTACCGCTTCACCGTGAAGGCGCATAATTCGGTGGGCTTCGGTGCGGCGTCGGCACAGAGCGCCGTGGTGACACCGATTGGCATCACGTGGACTAAGTCGGGCAAGGTCATCACGGCGAAGTTCACGCCGGTATCCGGTGCGACGAAGTACACCGAGGCCAGCACTGGTGCAACGAAGGCCAGCGGTGTGTGCAGCGTTGCTGGAAGTGGCAGCGCGCGTCGGGTGACGTGCGTGATCACTCTCAAGGCGGGCAAGTCGACGCTCACCGTATCGGCGTTCAAGACGGCCACAGTGGTGGTCAAGGCGATCCGGGTGCAGACCGTCTAAGGGTCGCCCAGCGTGCTCCTCGTGGGGCGCCTAGGCGCGATAGGTTCGCGCTTGGGTGCCCCCGATGCGAAAGGACGGGGGGTCTGACGGGGGAGAGGGACGTAGGGTTTTCCCTAGTCGTCGGTGGCGATGAGCGCCTGTGTATGTTCCACTTCTTGCGCCACACAGCGCGAGAGGCACCTTCCTACCTTTGTCGTGATCCTTGTTTCAGGCCAGGAGGCCCCCCGTGATCTCATCCTTCGTTCGTCGCAGCGTCGCGGTACTAACCACCTCAGCGCTGCTCGCTCTGGGCCTCGCGGCCACTGCGGGGCCAGCATCGGCGGTGTCGTTGAAGCCGCTTGTCGCACCTTACTTCTCCTCGGTGACGGTGACCGGTCCCATGCAGGTGCGCACGACGGCCACGGCAACGGTGACCGGTCTTGTAGGCGGGCCTGACCGCGCGGTGTCCTACCAGTGGCAGTCGTCGCCCAACGGGTCAACCGACTGGGCTTATTTGGGTGGCGCCACCGAGGCGCCCACACTGCTGATCCCTTTCTCGCAGTTCCTGCGCTACCTGCGGGTGACGGTGACGGTCAGCGCCACCGGCTACTCCGACTACAGGCGTACGAGTGCAGGGGTTCTGGTTGCTGTTCCCAACACTGCGAACGCACCTCGGTCGGTACGGGGTGTTGCCGGTGACTCGTCGGTCCTGGTCTCGTGGACTGCTCCCGTTGACGAAGGAGGTGGGGTAATCAACGGCTACAGGGTAATTGCAACTCCCAAGGTGGGTACCGCCACTCGTTCGTGCCAGACGCCTTTCTTTTCGAGCGCGATGTCCTGCCGGGTCACCGGCTTGGTCGCCGGGGTGGCGTACCGGTTTGTGGTGAGGGCGCACAACCAGTTGGGCTATGGGATTGCGTCGGCGCCGAGCGCTGCGGTCACGCCGATCTCCATCACGTGGACACAGGTGGGTCGAGTGGTGACTGCGAAGTTTAGGCCGGTGTCGGGTGCGACGAAGTACACCGAGGCCAGCACAGGTGCTACGACGGCCAGAGGTGAGTGCACGGTGGCTGGAATTGCTACCGCGCGTCGGGTGACGTGCGTGATCACTCTCGCCACGGGTACATCGACGCTCTCCGTGTGGGCGGTCACGTCTTCGGCGGTACTGATGAAGGCAACCCGGGTGCAGACCGTCTAGGGTCGCCCAGCGTGTTCCTCGTGGGGCGCCTAGGCGCGATAGGTTCGCGCTTGGGTGCCCCCGATGCGAAAGGATGGGGGTGCGACGGGGGGTCTGACGGGGGAGAGGGACCTAGGGTTTTCCCTAGTCGTCGGTGGCGATGATCGTCGATGTGTGGTGCACTCACCGGAGCCAGTTCACGATCGAAGGCGCCTTCGGGCATTAATGTCAGCCACTGCCGGGAGGCACCCCCATGAAGTCGTTCAGTCTGCGTCGCATCGTTGCTGTGCTGACGACCTCAGCCCTGCTGGCATTGGGAATGGCGGCCACTGCGGGGCCGGCATCGGCCGCGGCAGCGCCGATGAGGTTGACGTTCACCACCACGGTGGCTAGCGCTCAGGTGTCGTTGCCTCTCAGGGGTACCGTCACTTCGATCACGGTGAGCTGGGGCGACGGCAGTTCCACCACCGTCACCAGCCTGCCTGTCTCACACACGTACGCTCTCGCGGGCACCTACCAGGTGGCCATTGGGGGAACGGCACTCTCTGCCTTCGGCTCGGGAACGACCTACACGGCATGGACCGGGGCCAAGTATCTGAAGAGCGTCGACGACTTTGGCACCCTGGGCACCACTGATTTCATGGGCGCTTTCAATGGTGCCAGCGCTTTGACCGCCGTACCCGCAGCGTTGCCTCTCCTAGTCACCAACACCAGCAACATGTTCAACGGAGCCACGGTCTTCAACCAGAACATCAGCAACTGGAACACGGCCTACGTCACCACGATGAGTGGCATGTTCTT
>WLOZ01000152.1 GCA_009699025.1 Actinomycetota bacterium | reverse complement strand
TTCGTCATGAACACGGCCAACGGTGTGACGACCGGTACTTCGTCCGGCACCGGCAAGCTCTACTGGTGGAACCCGGCGCTCAAGGGCGGGTGCGGCTACTGGCAGTTGGCCGGATCCACCGTGAGCGTGATGATCCGGTACCAGGCAGGGTCGACCTCATCGAGGTCGACCGTTCCAGGCTACTTCTCGGCAAAGTTCGGGTACACGCCAACCGCGGGTCAGCCGGCATTGCCCGGCACGTCACTGCAGAGGCTCAGAAGCGGCTCGATCAAGCTGCGCAACTCGTAGTGGTCGGTGTGCGAGAACACCTGCTTCCGTCTCGTCACGCGTGCGCCTGATTCTCTGGCGGAATCCGAAACGTACTCAGGTGCGATCCGACACTGACTGATGTCGAATCGCACCTGAGAACGTCGGGAGGGGGAGAGGCGTGGCGCGGGCTGCCGCCCTGCGCTCACGAATACTCACCACCACTCATGGACGCCGCGACCCTCGCCGCGTAGCATTCGTACGGACCCAAACGAGTAGAGACTCCGTGAGCGAGCTTCGTGGCTACGCGCCCCCGTACACCCCCAGCGGTCGAAGTGGTGTGATTCCGCCGCCGCCGTGGCACTACAGCGGCGACCTGCTCACGGTCGAGTACCGCACTGCTCCCGCGAATGTGCGCGCGCTCCTGCCGGACGACCTCGAGCTCGCTCCCGACGACCCCGGCGCCGATATAGTGTGGCCGGCCTCCTTGCAGGCACCGAGGACGATCTTCGTAGAGACCTCCGACGGGCTTTGGCAGGCACACGTCCCCTCTGGCTCCTGCGGTGCCTACCTGCCCCGAGTTGTCGACGCGCTCAGCAAGATCGTGATTCTCCTGTGAGCCGCTGCATTTGAAGTCAGACGCAGATAGGTGCCCCGCTCGCCGTCACCAGCCGCGTTCGGTTCGGATCCACGGTCGCGCCGGCGACAGGGGCCAGGGCATCGAGCTCTGTACCCAGATACCAGTGTGTGCCGTGGATGGGGTCTTGCTCATGACGGAGTCGCCGGCCGACGTCGTGAGCATGCTGCTCGGGCGCGGCTGGCTGGTGTTGTTCGCCGGAGGCGCCCACGTCTCAGCGGAGGACCGAAGTTCGTGTGCTGTCGGTTCGGGAGGTCTCGTGGCGGCTGGTCCGGACGGGAGAGAGCCTGCAGCGGATGCGGAACCGGGCCAAGGCGGCGCTCCGCTCCTTGGAGCCAGAGGAGTCATCGTAGGGATCTTGATCGTTTGGCGGTGGCGTCGTACGGGTGCGGGGTGTGCGCGACCGCGACCCCAGCTCCCGCTCGGCTCATCTTCCGAGGTCCAGCCAGCTGCGTCGGGGCTGCCGTTCCAGCGCCCTCGGCTCGTTGCCTGCGTCGGCGATGTACTCGCACGCCCTCAGCGTCACTAGCTCCTGATCGTCGTTGTCACGATCAACGTCGCTTTGGCACCAGGCAACCTTAAGAACGATCACACGTCAGGGACCGGTACGAGTTGGGAAACCGTTGCACCGCAGTAGATCTCGTCTGGCGGGGCACCGACCTCGCAATGCACATGTCTGCGAGCGGAGGGGAAGTCGGCTGCCACGAGCCGCCGGTTCGCCGAGGGACTTAATTCGAGTGGTTGACTCCGGTCCAGCCGTCTGTCATGGTGCAAAGGGGGTGATCTCATGAACGCCATCGATGTCAGTCGACAGGTTCCAACCCGGCGGCTGCTGTTCGCCGCCGCTGTCGTCTGTGCTGTTGCGGCGCTCGTCCTTTACGCCACCGCGCTGAGCCGTGCAGTCGGCGTTGTGCTTGGCGGCCTTGTGCCAGTCCTCGTCATTTCCGCCTTGATCTACCCCACAATGGGAAGCACTGGACGACGTGTGATCGCGGCTTTGTTGCTTGCCGTGGTTGGAACACTCGCGGTTCTCGGCCTTGCAACACTCATCTACGCCAAGCTGTTGACGAGCGACACTTCGGTCTAATCCGTTGTGAGCTTAGAAGCGGGACGTTGCCGCCTGAGGCAATCGGGAATCGGGGGAAGCGATGAAGCGCACGTATCTGCCGGCAGCGATCGGCTTGGCCATCGTCATGTGTTCAGTAGGAGCCACGACCACGGCGGGAGCGGGCTCCTAGGCCGTCGTGCCTCTCACCGAGAGCCTCACCTCGACCGCCACGCCGGGGGATCCGACCAACGTCGCGGAGAACTACGCGACGTTGGTCGGAAAGTTCTTCGAACAGGAGCCTGAGAGCTGGGGCGGCGCATACGTGGATGGCGATGTCCTCGTGGTGAAGGCCGTTCGCCGAACGGTTGACGAGGCGACCGCCCTCCTGGCGGCGGCAGGCGTGGTGCATGGGGTTCGGGTGGTGACGGCGACGCGCTCGATTGCCGATTTGGACGCCTTGACCGATCGCGTCGTGTCGATGGCCTCCGCCAACGTAGTGTCAGTTGGTCCACAGTATGCAACCTCCAGTGTCGTGGTCGGCGTCTTGAAAGATGACGTAGCGGAGCGCCAGTCGCTTGCCACAATCGATCCAGACGCCATTTCAACGTATTTGACGCATGCCGCGTCCACGACCTCGCGGTACTACGACACCAGCCCGTTCTATGGTGGCGCGCAGATCGTCCTCACTAGCTCGGGCTCAACGGCTGGACGTGTTTGCTCTTCAGGGTTTTCTTGGAATGCGCCCTCGGGGACCACGAAATACATGGTCACGGCCGGCCACTGCTACTACGAGAACAACGCCACGAAGTCCACCGTAAACAGGGTCACCTCGAGCAATAGTTGGATCGCCATCGGCTCGGTCTCGTGGTCTTCGATGGGCAACACTGGAACGCTAACGAACCGGCACGGTGACCTTGCTGTTTATGCCCTGTCAGGCAGCAACAGCAACACGAACGTGGTCTACACGGGCACTTACAACACGACGGCAAATCGGATCGTTATCGGCTACACCGTCTTGCCCGAGGGATGGCAGGGAGGTGGGGTGTACACCTCCGGGGCTGGTCCAACCCAGGGCAACGGCACCGGTGAGGTCAACCTCGATTGGATCTCCCTGGTCAACCAGACGGTCACCTACACCAACACCAGCCCCGACCAGGTGGTAAAGAACCTGACAGTGGGCGAGAACGCCTCAACCTGCACTGGGCAAGGCGACTCTGGCGGGGCCGTCTATAAGCAGTCCGGCACGTCGAACGCTTATGCGATGGGCATCATCAGCGGAACCAACAACTCTGGTGGCGGTACTACCAATTGCCGAAACTACTTCACCCCGATTTCTTATGTATCTAGCGACTTCGGGGGCACGCTTAAGACCTCGCCCTAGACGGCGGTGTACCCACTCACATTCGTGTTGCGATACATCAGATAGACAGGCCGCCCCGTTCGCCGTCCTGGTGGACTCGCTCACCTATGTCTACTCCGCGCTGACGCTGCGTCGTTTGGACGTCGCCGACCCCGCGCCACGCACAGGCGTTTCGCTCAAGAACCTCCGCGGCGAAGTGGTCGAAGGTTTCCGTTGGGCCTATGGCGGGTCCGGCCTGTTCACGCTCGCGATGTTCACCCATGCGTGGTTCGTCGGGCACACGATCGTGATGGTGCTCCTCGCGCCCTGCGTCCTCAGCGTGCTCGGCTTGACGGCGTTCCAGTTCGGTCTCATCACCACTATCGGCGTGATCGGCTTTGTTCTCGCCGGAAGCGGTGGGGCACGGGCTGGAACATTCGCCCTGCTGGCCCTCGGCCAGGGCCTCTACGGCTTGGCGATGGGAATGAGCAACTCGCACGAGATGAGTTACCGCCAACTCGTTACACCGGACGAACTGCAGGCACGCACGAACACAACGTTGCGATCCCTCAATCGCACGGTTGTCGTGGTCGCCTCTCCGCTCGCTGGGCTCCTCGCCTTCGAGTGCGTCGATGATCTTCCTCAGCCCGTCACGAGGGGCCGCGTTGATCTCCACGATCCGCAGGAAGCCCTGCTTCTCAGCCTCGCTGATGAAGCGGTCGTGCTCGTTCAGTTGGCGCTTGAGGGCGGGAGGCGCGATCTGACACCGATCGATGTCGAATCGCACCAGAGAACGTCGGGAGTGGGCTCGGGGCGACGCCGGAATCACCCGCACTCACGAACACTCATGGACGCCACGACCCACCGCGCGTACCATTCGTACGGACCCAAACGAATGGAGACTCCGTGAGCGAGCTTCGTGGCTACGCGCCCCCGTACACCCCCAGCGGGCGGAGCGGCGTCATTCCGCCGCCGCCCTGGCACTACAGCGGCGACCTGCTCACGGTCGAGTACCGCACCGACCCGGCCAATGTGCGCGCGCTCCTACCTGACGACCTTCAGCTCGCGCCCGACGATCCTGGTGCCGTGGCGATGATCTGGGCCGACTGGCAGTCATGCTCCGACTCGTTCGAGGAGCTCCTCGACCCCGCCCGCAGCCAGTACAAGGAGGCCTTCGTGGTGGTGCGCTGCCAGTACGAGGGCGTCACCTACTCGCGCTGCGTGCTCATCTGGGTCACCAGTGACTTCGCCATCGCGCGCGGTGTGCACCAGGGCTACCCGAAGAAGCTCGGCTCGATCCACCAGACCCGTCCGATGCCGCACGGCAAGGCGGCGCCGCGCGTCGACGTCGGCGGCCGCTTCGGCGCGACCCTCGCCGCGTATGACCACCGGCTCGCCCAGGCGCGCATCACCATCACCGGTCCCAGCGACACCAACGGATTCGTCAACGCGCTGCCGATGGTGCACCACCGACAGGTGCGCGCGCTCGAGCGCGACGGCGGGTGGGCGCTCGACGAGGTCGTCACCATGGGCGGCTACGACGGCGACGTGGGACAGGCCTGGAAGGCCGACGCTGAGCTCGACCTCTTCGACTCGCCGTGGGACGAGCTCGGCAGCGTGCTGCCGGTCAACGAGATCATCAGCGGCTACTACCGCCAGGTGGGCACCTCATGGAACGGCGGAACGACTCTCGCGCATCGCTGACCGGTCGGCTGCTGGTTTGATGGTGCGATGCACTCTCGACACACCGATGCATTAGGTGACGCCTCCGCACACATGGGGGTCGAGGTGTCCGATGGCATCGCCACCATCGAGCTGCGGCGGCCCGACAAGCACAACGCGATCAACGTCGAGATGTGGTGGGCCTTCGCGCGCCTGATGCCATCGCTGGCGAGCGACGACGACGTCGACGTGGTGCTGCTGCGAGGAACTCCCGGTGGGCCGTTCAGCGCCGGGGCCGACATCTCGGAGTTCCAGACCCTACGGGCCGACGTGGCGGGAGCCCGCCTCCACGGCGAGGCGATTGCGAGTGGCGAGCGCGCCCTGATCGAGTGCCCCAAGCCGACGGTGGCCGCCATTGAGGGGTTTGCCATTGGTGGCGGGGCGCAGCTGGCGATCGCGTGCGACCTGCGCGTCTGCGGGGAGAACTCGCGCTTCGGCATCACCCCCGCCAAGCTCGGCATCGTCTACGGCCTGCAATCGACCGCCCGCCTCGTGGAGGTTGTCGGACCGGCGTGGGCGCGCTGGATCCTGCTCACCGGCGAGCTGATCGATGCGCCCCGCGCGCAGGCGATCGGCATGGTGCACGAGGTGGTCGCGCCGGGCGAGGTGCTCGCGCGGGCCGAGGCAATCGCCGCGCTGCTGGCGTCG
>WLOZ01000151.1 GCA_009699025.1 Actinomycetota bacterium | reverse complement strand
TTCGAGGGCCTGGCCCCGACTCGCGAGGCGGCGATCGCCGGCTTCGAGTCGGGAGAGATCGAGATCGGCTCATGTCACGACTACGCGGCGGTGGGATCCCTCGCGGGCATCTACACGGCGTCGATGCCGGTATTCGTCGTCGAGGACCGTGCCGTGGGTGGCGGGGGTGCCGGGGGTGTCAGCGCGCCCCGGGGGTACTGCAACTTCTACGAGGGCAAGGAGCCGCGCCGGCTCAACTACGGCTGCTACGACGAGGGCGTGCACCAGCGGTTACTGCATGTGAACCAGGTTCTGGCGCCGGTGGTGGGCGAGGCTATTCGCAGGGTGGGGGGTGTGCCGCTGCGGTCGCTGATTGCGCGAGCACTCCGCATGGGCGATGAGGTGCACAGTCGCAATGCGGCTGCCTCGCTGCTGTTCGAGCGCGAGTTGTACCCCGCGTTCCTCGAGATGGTCGAAGGCGACCGCGCTGGGGTGACCGAGACGGCGGGCCACCTCGCCGAGAACGACTACTTCTTCCTTCGACTGTCGATGGCCGCCGCTAAGGTGACCGCAGATTCGATCGTCGGTCTCGAGGGGTCGACCGTGGTGTCGGCGATGGCGTTCAGCTGCCGCGGCTTCGCGATTCGGGTGGCCGGGCTGGGTACCGAGTGGTTCACCGGCCCTCCTCCGCTTCACGAGGGTCGACTGTTCGCGGGGCACACTGAAGACGAGATCACCTGGATGGGTGGGGAGAGTCCCATCACTGAAACTATCGGCCTCGGCGGGTTCGCTCAGGCGTGTGCACTGAGCCTGCAGGAGTACCAGGGCGGTTCGCCCGAGGTGATGATCGCGCGCAACCTCGAGATGTACGACGTCACCGTGGGCGAGAACCCCAACTACCGGATCCCCCTGTTCGGCTTCCGTGGCACGCCCACCGGCATCGATATCCGCAAGGTCCTCGACACCGGCATACTTCCGGTCATGGACGTCGGCCTCGCGGGTCGCGACGGGGGCCAGATTGGTGCTGGAGTCATTCGTGCGCCGCGCGAGTGTTTCGAGGCGGCGGCCACCGCCTTTGCCGCCCGCTACGGAGGTGATGCGCTGTGAGTACTGACCTTGCCGGACGCACGGCGCTCGTCACGGGGGGCACTCGTGGAATTGGCCGAGGAATCGTCGAGGTTCTTGTCGCCAGTGGCGCCTCGGTGGTGTTCAGCGGCCGCGATGCTGTGGCCGGCGAACTGCTGCAGAGTTCCTTGCCTGTGGGTGAGGGCCAGACCCTGTCATTCGTGCCCGCCGATGTGAGCGATGTCGACTCGGTCGCCCACCTGGTCTCTGCGGCGCGAGTGGCCCTCGGTGGCATCGACATCCTCTGCCACTGCGCCGGTATCTATCCCGAGGCCGAACTCGGCTCGATGACCGACGCCATGTGGCACGACGTCATCGACACCAACCTCACTAGCACGATGCTGCTCACGCGGGAGGCTCTCCCGCACCTCTCGGCCGCAGACAACGGGCGGGTCATCCTGATCTCGTCGATCTCTGGCCCCCGAACCGGAATCTCGGCTCTCACCCACTACTGCGCATCTAAGGCTGGCATGGAGGGATTTGCGCGGGCAGCGGCAGTTGAGCTCGCGGCCTCGGGTATCACGGTTAACTGCGTGGCACCCGGAACAATCCTCACCGAAGGACTTGCTGCCCTCTACTCGGCCGAGGGAGCGCTTGAGTCGGTGGAGGCGCGCATCCCCGCGGGACGCCTCGGCACTCCCGCCGACATTGGCCACACGGTTGCCTTCCTCGCAAGCAGTGACTCGTCGTTCATCACGGGGCAGTCGATCACCGTCGACGGCGGGCAAACCCTGCCGGAAGTGCAGGGGTAGACGTGGCCACTGAGGTGAGAGAGATGCCGCTGCACTACCGCGGCCACACGGCGCTGGTCACTGGCGCGGCATCGGGCATCGGTCGCGCAACGGCCGAGCGTCTTGCCTCGACGGGCATCCGGGTCATCATGGTCGACCGAGATCCAGAGCTCGAGCAGGTGGTGGCCCAGATGGTTGCCTCAGGACGAGACGCTGTGGCCCTCACCCTCGACATCGTCGAGGAGACGGGGGTCAGCGAAGGGCTCGAGCGCGTGGGGGCCGAGGGGCTCGCCTACGTCGTGAACTGTGCCGGGGTGCACGGGCAATTCTCCTTCGACGACATCACGCCCGAGGAGTGGCATCGCGTGCTCGATATCAACCTGCTGGGCGCCTTCGCGGTGACGCGGGCTGCCGCGAGGTGGATGCGCGAGTCGGGAAGCGGCGCGGTGGTCAACATCACGTCGGTCGAGGCAAGTCGGGTAGTCGCGCTCATCAATCCTGACGCCGTGCCCCATTACGCGGCATCCAAGGCCGCCCTCGAGATGCTGACTCGCTCGATGGCGCATGCCCTGGCCCCCGATTCCATCAGGGTTAATGCGGTCGCGCCCGGGTTCGTGTCAACGCCGATGTCGCGCGGTAACCACGCCACCGCGGGCTTCCCAGCACAGGTGGTGAGCCGAACGCTCATCCAGCGATACGCCGAGCCCGACGAAATCGCGGCAGCCGTGTGCTTCCTACTTTCCGATGAGGCCAGCTTCATCACCGCGACGACTCTGAACGTCGAAGGCGGATACCTGTCAGTCTGAGTGGCTGACGCGACGGGGACCGCGCGGTACGTTGCTCCCGCCCCACCGAGTGCTCAGAAGGAGGTGACCGTGACCGAGGTAACCCGTTACGAACCGTTCCTCGGACGCCACGCGCGCACCGGAACGTGGCCTGAACTCGCCCGGGGCACCTATCGCGTGATCCTGGAGGCGTGCGAGGCCGGCGACTGGGGGGTGGCGACGCAGCTCATTCCGCTCACCCTGCTCGAGGCCGAGGAACTGCATCAGATCTACGGCGCCTGGCCGGGGGAGATTCTCGAGTGGTTGCACGGTCAAGGCCTTGATCACGACGTGGTCGACGCCGAACATCGGCGTGTTCTGGCCGTCACGTCGAACGGCCTCGATCTCGCGTGGGAGGAGAGTTGGCAGAGGTATGTCGCCCTCACCGACGACGCTGCCGAGGCTGCGGGCCGGCATGACACGTCGACCGCCGAGCGCGTGATTGCCGCCCGCGACACCTGGCGCTCAGCCCACGACCAAGCGGTCGACCTCATCTACGGTCTGCTCGACGTGGGGGTGCGACTCCTGGGTGAGGACTGCCTGCCGGTGATGTGGGACCACCTGATGTCGTCGTGGTACGACGAGCACGCGCGGCGGCTCGACGTGGCCACTCAGCCGTGGTCTGAGTCGGCGCGCCAACTATCGCTGGCCATCGTCGACGGCTTCCACGGCCATCTTGCCGGCGTCGATCGACTCGGCGACGTCGAGTTGATTGAGGAGCCCGATCGCGTGGGCTTCCGCTTCGCTCCCTGTGGCTCGGGCAACCGGGTGATGCGTGACGACACCACCGATGGCCGGCCTCGAATGGAGGAGCCCTACCTCTTTTCTGTTACCACCAAGCCGCACGACTGGTCGTTCGGCTCCGCCGGGGTGTGCAGCTACTGCGTGCACTGCTGCCTACTCAACATGACCATGCCGATCGACCGCCTGGGCTACCCCACCCGTGTGATCGAGCCGCCCCTGTGGCCTCAGGCGCGCGAGGGTGGCACCTGCACGTGGTGGGTGTACCGCGATCCGTCGCTGGTTCCTGATTCGGTCTACGAGAAGGTGGGGCGCCGCGCCCCTCATCGAGAGGGAGGCCCGTCATGAGCGCCGTTCGCATGACGCAACTCGAAGTCCCCGACTACACACTCGGCCTGCGCGGCAAGATGCTGCGTCCCGAGAAGCTCGAGGCGGGCAGCACTGCGTTCTGCACCATCATCTACGGGCTCGACCCTGTCGACGGGGTCGCTGAGACCCCACTCTCGTCTGCGGCCAACGGCTATCCCGACGCCTTCGCGGTGGTTGATGAGTCGACGCGAGTGCCGCTTGCGTGGCGTCCGGGCACCGATGCCGTCATTGCTGACCTTCACGATGAGACCGGGACGATTCTCGGCGAATCGCCGCGGGGAGTCGTACAGCGACTCATCGCGGAATTCGGAGAGTTGGGACTCGCGCCGGTGCTGGGCTTCGAGTACGAGTGCTACGTGATGTATGCCGACGACGCCACCCTGCGCGCCCACGATTACCGCAGCCTGCGCCCGCTGGGCCGGGTCGACAACGCCTACAGCCTCAGTCGTGTCGCCGATGCGTCAAGCCTGCTCAGCGAGTTCGTCGACCGCATGGAGTCGGTGGGTATTCCCGTCGAGGCCGTACATTCCGAACTCGGTCCGGGCTTCTTTGAGTACGCGCTGGCGCCGATGGACGCGCTGCGGGCGACCGACAGCGCCGTGCGGGCTCGGCAGTATTTCCGCGATCTGTGCGCCGAGCGGGGACTCTTGGCCACCTTCATGGCCAAGTTCCGCGGCGGGGCCTCGGGGTCGGGCGGGCATGTGCACCAGAGCCTCTCGCGCAACGGCGTCAACGTGATGTCCGACGGTGCCGGAGGGCTGTCGGACGTCGGGCGACACTATTTGGCCGGGCTGCTGAGCACCATGGGTGACTTCACTGCGCTGTTCAACCCGCTGCTGAACTCGTACAAGCGCATCAGTGCTGGCTTCTTCGTGTCGGAGAACGCCAGCTGGGGCTGGGACAACCGCAATGCGGCCTGTCGGGTCGTGGCTAATGCGGGTTCAGGGGCGACACGCATTGAGCACCGGCGCCCCGGCGCTGACGCCAACCCCTACCTGCTCGCCGCAGGCATGCTCGCCGGCGGGCTCGTGGGGGTGCGGGGCGCGCTCGATCCCGGCGCTCCGCTTGAGGTCGGCGCCGACGCCACCGCAACCGGCGCGGTCCTCCCGCGCGACCTCCGCGTGGCGACGCAGGCACTCGACACCTCGGTGGTCGCGCGGCAGCTGCTGGGTGACCCCCTCGTCGACTGCTTCGTGGCTACTCGCAACGCTGAGCTGGCTGCCTTCGACCACTGGTGGGACACCACCATCACCGACTGGGAACTGCGACGCTACTTGGAGACCCTGTGAGCGATGGACTTCTGGGCTACGACGAGCTGCTCGAGCTGGCCGAACGGGGCGAGATTGACACCGTGGTGTGCGGCGCGCCCGACCCGGCCGGGCGCATCATCGGTAAGCGGCTGAACGTTCCATCTTTCGTCAGGCTCGCGATCGAGGGGTCGGGAGTGTGCGCCAGCACGTTCGTCTTCGCCGTTGACATGGACATGGTGCCGCTGGAACTGCCGGCGTCGAGCGCCGACAACGGGTGGGCAGATTTCCGGCTCGTGCCCGACCTGGCCACCCTGCGGCGCATCCCGTGGGAGCCGAATGCAGCGTTCGTGCTGTGCGACTCGTACGAGATGGACAGCGACCAACTCCTCGAGGTGGCGCCCCGCACCATCCTGCGTCGGCAACTCGCGCGGGCCGAGGAGAAGGGGCTCCGATTCGGCTTCGCGTCGGAACTCGAGTTCTACCTCGCCAGCACGCCGTCGGCTCAGGCTTTTGCCCAGCGCTATCGAGACCTCGACATGCTGTCGGCGCACCGCAACGACTACCAGATGAGTCAGGCCGGACGTGATGACTGGTTTATTGCGCAGATCCGCAACCACATGAGCGACTTCGGAATCCCGATCGAGGCGTCGAAGCCC
>WLOZ01000150.1 GCA_009699025.1 Actinomycetota bacterium | reverse complement strand
TGGTGTCGCTGCCCGTGCGCATGGTGCAGTTGTCGCAGACCCTGATCTCCGGCGGCGAGCGCGACCCTGAGTCGCCCGTGAGCGTCGTGGGTGTCACGCGACTCGGAGGTGAGGCGCTGGCCCTCGATGAGCCGTGGAAGACCAAGGCGGCGATCGTGCTCAGCCTGGTGGCGGGGCTCAACCTGTTCCTGTTCCTGTTCAACCTCATTCCGATCCTGCCGCTCGACGGCGGACATGTTGCCGGCGCCCTCTACGAAGGCGCTCGCCGCACTCTGGCTCGCATGCGCGGCAAGCCCGACCCAGGTCCCGTCGACCTCACCAAGGCCCTGCCCGTCGCCTACGGGGTGTCGGTAGCGTTGATCGCGGTGTCGGTCATCGTGATCTACGCCGACATCGTCAAGCCGATCACCCTCGGCGGCTGAGCGGGCATCGCAGGGCCAGGAGAGCAGTTCCGGGCCGACGTTGTGGCGCGGAAGGTGCCGACGCCGTCGCGAAGGGGGATAATGACGACGTGACCATTGGCCTCGGAATGCCCACAGCCCCAGCACCCGTCCTCGCCCCGCGTCGGGTGTCGCGTCCCCTCATTCTTAGGCACCCCACGCATTCAGTCACGGTGGGCGGTGACGCCCCGGTCAGCGTGCAGTCGATGTGCACCACCCTCACCTCCGACGTCGACGCCACGCTGCAGCAGATTGCCGAGCTCACCGCCGCCGGCTGCCAGGTGGTGCGCGTGGCGGTCCCGAGTCAGGACGACGCCGACGCGCTTCCGCAGATCGCCCGCAAGAGCGGTATTCCCGTCATCGCCGACATCCACTTCCAGCCCAAGTACGTGTTCGCTGCCATCGAGGCCGGCTGCGCCGCAGTGCGTGTGAACCCAGGCAACATCAAGGCCTTCGACGACAAGGTGGGCGAGATCGCGCGCGCTGCGCGCGACACCGGTACGCCGATCCGCATCGGGGTCAACGCCGGATCACTCGACAAGCGCCTGCTCGAGAAGTACGGCAAGGCCACTCCCGAGGCCCTCGTCGAGTCGGCGCTGTGGGAGTGCTCGCTGTTCGAGGAGCACGACTTCCGCGACATCAAGATCTCGGTCAAGCACCACGACCCGGTGGTGATGGTGCAGGCGTACCGGCTCCTCGCCGAGCAGTGCGATTACCCGCTGCACCTCGGGGTCACCGAGGCCGGGCCGTCATTCCAAGGCACGATCAAGTCGGCGGTCGCGTTCGGCGCGCTGCTCAGCGATGGCATCGGCGACACCATTCGAGTGTCCCTGTCGGCCCCGCCCGTCGAGGAGGTCAAGGTCGGCATCGGAATCCTCGAGTCGCTGAACCTGCGCCAGCGCGGGCTCGAGATTGTGTCGTGCCCGTCGTGCGGACGCGCCCAGGTTGATGTGTACACGCTGGCGAACGAGGTCACCGCGGGGCTTGAGGGGCTCGAGGTTCCTCTGCGCGTGGCGGTCATGGGCTGCGTCGTGAACGGCCCGGGCGAGGCCCGCGAGGCCGACCTCGGAGTCGCCAGCGGAAACGGCAAGGGACAGATCTTCGTGCGCGGCGAGGTCATTAAGACCGTTCCCGAGTCGATGATCGTGCAGACCCTCATCGAGGAGGCCATGCGCCTCGCCGAGCAGATCATGGCCGACGACGAGTCGCGCTCAGCGGGCGGCCCGCCGGTCGTGTCGGTCGGCTGAGCGAGCGTGAGCGTCTGCGGTCGCCTCAGGTGAGCCTCCGCCGAGTGCCCACGCCCCCGTCGCCATCCCCCGTTCAGGGCTGTGTGAAGGTGCTTGGCGCCCCTGACCTGCGCGCGGTGCGCGAGATCCTTGATCGTGACCCGGTGGCCCACTGCTTCGTCGCGGCCCGAGTGAACGCGTCGGGCATGGACTCATGGCGCATGGGTGGTGAGATGTGGGGCTGGGAGGTCGACGGCTCGCTGGTCTCGATGCTCCACGCCGGCGCGAACTTTGTTCCTGTGGCGACCACTGCCGAGGCTCGCGAGGCGTTCGCCGCGAGGGCTCGGGAACTGGGTCGGCGCTGCTCGTCGATCGTGGGGGCCCGCGCCGAGGTGCTCGACCTCTGGCGGTACCTCGAGCTCACCTGGGGACCACCCCGAGACACTCGGCCCTGCCAGCCGCTGATGAGCATCTCCGGGGCGCCCGCCGTTGTCGCCGATCCGCTCGTGCGTCGTGTTCGCGAGCACGAGGTCGACATCCTGCTGCCCGCCGCGATCGCAATGTTCACCGACGAGGTGGGGGTCTCGCCCGTTGCGGGCGGGTCGTCGGCGGCCTATCGAGCGAGGGTCACCGAGATGGTCCGCGCCGGCCGGGCGTTTGCGCGTATTGAGGACGGCCAGGTGGTGTTCAAGGCCGAGGTCGGGGCCGCAACCAGCAGGGCCTGTCAGGTGCAGGGTGTGTGGGTCGCCCCCGAGCGGCGGGGACAGGGGTTGTGCTCGGCAGGAATGGCGGCGGTCGTCACGATGGCCCGACGCGACATCGCCCCGGTGGTGTCGCTCTACGTCAACGACTTCAATGAGCCCGCCCGACGCGCGTATCGCACGGCAGGGTTCGCCGAAGTGGGCGAGTTCGCCACGATCTTCTTCTAGGCCCAACCCCAACCCCATTCCAACTCCAACTCCAACTCCAACTCCCCGCTCATCCAGAGGAAAGCGTCACTAGGCAGCACGCCTTGTGACGCTTTCCTATGGATGAGCGGAAGGGGCACGGGAGCGGAAGTGGTGCGGAAGTGGAAGGGGCACGGAACGGGTGGGGCGGGGTGTGATGGTGCGGGGTTGGGTGAAGCGGCCGCGTGGCGCCACTATCCTCGGAAGCGTCCAGTCCCGCCACGAGAGGCATCCCTGTGCTGCTGCGCATGTCGACCCTGTTTCTGCGCACGCTGCGCGAGGACCCCGCCGATGCCGAGGTCCCCAGCCACCGACTACTCGTGCGCTCGGGCTGTGTGCGCCGGGTGGCGCCGGGCATCTTCACCTGGCTTCCGCTGGGCTATCTCATCTATCGCAACGTCGAGCAGATCGTGCGCGACGAGATGGATCGGGCCGGGTTTCAGGAGGTGCACTTCCCCGCACTGCTGCCGCGCGAGCCCTTTGAGGCCACGGGCCGCTGGTCCGAATACGGCGACACGCTTTTCCGCCTGCAGGACCGACGCAACGGCGACTACCTGCTGGGTCCCACGCACGAGGAGATGTTCACGCTTCTCGTGAAGAGCGAGTACTCGTCGTACAAGGACCTCCCGGTGGTGCTCTACCAGATTCAGACCAAGTACCGCGATGAGGCTCGTCCGCGCGCCGGAATCCTGCGCGGCCGCGAGTTCGTGATGAAGGACTCCTACTCATTCGACCTCGACGACGCCGGCCTCGAGGTGTCGTACCAGCGTCATCGCGACGCCTACGTCACGACCTTCGACCGTCTCGGGCTCGGCTACGTGATTGTGTCGGCGATGGCCGGGGCCATGGGCGGCAGCGCGAGCGAGGAGTTCCTCGCCATGGCCGAGCACGGTGAAGACACCTACGTGCGCTGCACGTCGTGCGACTACGCCGCCAATGTCGAGGCTGTGGTGACGCCAGTGCCCGAGTCGGTCGCTCTCGAGGGACTGCCCGTGGCTCACGTTGAGGACACCCCCAATACCCCCACCATCGATTCGCTCGTGGCCCACGCGAACGCCCATCAGCCTCGCGACGACCGCGCCTGGAATGCGGCCGACACACTCAAAAACGTGGTGCTCACCGTCACGCGCCCCGACGGCACCACCTACCCGCTCGCCATCGGCCTGCCCGGCGACCGCGAGGTCGACCTCAAGCGTCTCGAGGCGGTGCTGCACCCCAATGTGCCCGCTCCGATGGATGAAGCGACGTTCGCCAAGAACCCGGCGCTCGTGAAGGGCTATATCGGACCCGAGTCACTCGGAACGGAGTCGGCCTCAGCGATCGAGTTCCTCGTCGACCCGCGCGTGGTGTCAGGCACCCGCTGGATCACCGGCGCCAACCAGCCCGGCCGGCATGTGTTCGACCTCGTGATGGGTCGCGACTTCACCGCCGACGGCACCATTGAGGCTGCCGAGGTTGTGGTCGGTGACTCGTGCTCGCGCTGTGGCGCGACTCTTGAAATGGCGCGCGGCATCGAAATCGGGCACATCTTCCAACTCGGTCGCAAGTTTGCCGAGGCCCTCGACCTCACCGTGCTCGACGAAAACGGCAAGTCGCGAGTGGTCACGATGGGGTCCTACGGCATCGGGGTCTCGCGCGCCGTGGCCGCCATCGCTGAGCAGCATCACGACGAGCACGGGCTCGTGTGGCCTCGCGAGGTCGCCCCCGCCGACGTGCACCTCGTCGCCACCGGGAAGGATGACGCCGTCTTCGAGGCGGCCGAGACCCTCGCCTCCGACCTCGTGTCGCGGGGCGTGCGCGTGCTCTTCGACGACCGACGAGGAGTCAGCCCCGGCGTGAAGTTCAATGACTCCGAGCTCATCGGAGTTCCGACCATCGTGGTGGTGGGTAAGCGCCTCGTCGACGGGATCGTCGAGGTGAAGGACCGCGCCACGGGTGAGCGAAGCGACCTCCCGCTCGCCAACGCGGCCGAGCTGCTCGTTGCCCTCTGCCGGGGATGAGCGCCCGCCCGCCCATCGAGGCGGTCATCTTCGACTGGGGTGGCACCCTGACCCCGTGGCATGTGATCGATCCACTCGACCCCTGGCGCGCCTACGCTGCGGTGGTCGCGCCCGACGATCCCGACGATCCCGGCAGTTGCGAGAGGCTCGCTCAGCGGCTCCACCTCGCCGAGGATGCCCGCTGGATCCGCCAGCGCACCACAGCCGGGGCCGAGGGAACCGGGCGCCTCGACGAGGTGTTCCTCGAGTCGGGCATCGACATCGGAACCGCGCTGCACGGCGCGGGCCTCGCGAGCTACCTCGCGTGGTGGGATCCGCACACCATTGCCGACCCCGACGCGATCGGCCTGATGGAGGCGTTACGTGAGCGCGGCATTCGGGTGGGGGTCCTGAGCAACACCCTGTGGCCGCGCTGGCACCACGAGGCGGTGTTTGAGCGCGATGGCCTGCAGGAGCTGATCGATGGTGCGGTGTACACCTCGGAACTGCCGGTGGGCAAGCCCCATGTCGAGTCCTTTCTTGCCGCACTCGCCTCGGTTCACGTAGCCGATCCGGCCCGCGCGGTGTTCGTGGGCGACCGTCCGTACGAGGACGTCCAGGGTGCGCACGACGCGGGCATGCGCGCGATTCTGCTGCCGCATCCCCACCTTCGGCCCGATGAACTGGTCCCTGTCTCGGTGGGCGCCGATGCCGTCGTGGCCCGTCTCGGCGAGGTGCTCGATGTGGTGGTGAGCTGGGGCGAGCGGCTCCCGTCGTGATGGCCGCCGCGACATACGCCGCCACCCTTCCCCGCTCATCCATGCGAAAGCGTCAATCCCGTCGGCTCCTTGTGACGCTTTCGTATGGATGAGCGAGGGTGGCGTCAGCTGAGGTCGCCCCCTGGGCGGTGTGGTCAGTCGGCGGTGAGCAGGCCGGGAAAGGCCTGGGCCTTGCGGCTCCATGAGCTTGAGCGCACGGCGGACGCCGCCACCCCGGCGACCGCGAGGGTCGTCAGCTCCGCGTCGCCGGCGCTGCGAGCGCTCGCGACGAGGTCGGACCACACGAGTGCGAGACGGTCCTCAATGAGGGCGGCGAGGCGAAGACCACTGGCC
>WLOZ01000015.1 GCA_009699025.1 Actinomycetota bacterium | reverse complement strand
CTTCACGGTTAACCCGATGGCCGTCTACATCGAACTCGCCCGCGACGCCCTGCTCGAGAGTTACTCGGTGCCGGCAATCACCTGGTACCTCGCGGTCGGCTGGGGCATCGGCATGCTGCTGGTGGGCTTCATCTACTTCTGGAAGGCCGAGGAGAGGTACGGCCGTGGCTGACCTCCCCGTGCTGTCCGAGGAAGATTTCGACGATAGAGCAATGTCAACTGGGCCGGTGGAGAACGGTGTGCGGTCTAAGCCGCTCGAGCTCGGAGACCCCACCGTCATCGTCGACGACGTGTTCATTACCTACCGGGTGCAGGGCAATGGTGGCGCAAAGACCTCGGTGCCCGGCGTCGCGACGGCACAGGCGTTGAGGCGCCGACTCACTGGTAAGGGCGGCGCCGGCCCCGGAATCCAATACGTCAAGGCCGTGCGGGGGGTCTCGTTCGTGGCGCACAAGGGTGAGGCCATCGGTCTTCTCGGTCGCAACGGCAGCGGCAAGTCGACGATTCTCAAGGGCATTGCTGGGCTCCTGCCGCCCACCAAGGGTCGCGTCTACACCAGTGCGCAGCCGGCTCTGCTCAGCGTGGGGGGCGCCCTGGTCAGCACGCTCACAGGCGAGCGCAACATCAGGTTGGGCGCGCTGGCCCTCGGCATGTCTCCCGAGGAGGCCGACCTGAGGGTTGAGGAGATCGCCGAATTCGCCGGAATCGGACGCTTCATCTCCATGCCCATGACCACCTACTCATCGGGCATGAAGGCTCGGCTTCGCTTTGCCATCGCTGCCAGCGTGACTCACGACATCCTGCTCATCGACGAGGCCTTGGCCACCGGTGACGCCGACTTCAAGGCGCGCAGTTCGCAGCGTATCCGCGAGTTGCGCGACCACGCGGGCACCGTGTTTCTCGTGAGCCACTCCACCGGCGTGGTGCGCGAGACCTGTCAGCGTGCCATCTGGATGGAGCAGGGCAAGATCGTGATGGATGGTGACGCCGAAACCGTCATCAAGGAGTACGAGAAGGACATGAACTCGCACCTCGGACGTCAGGCTGGCGCCGCGGGCTGACTCCTGCGCCGTGCCTCTGCGGTCGGCGTTGTCACCGAGTTCACCCCAGAAACGGCAGAATCCCGGGACATCAGTGGGGATGTCCCGGGATCTCACAACCGTCGGGGTGGCGGGATTCGAACCCACGGCCTCTTCGTCCCGAACGAAGCGCGCTACCAAGCTGCGCCACACCCCGGATGTGCTCGTTGACTCTATCCGAGCGGCTCAGCCCGCTGAGCGCAGGGTGAGGAGGGTGGCCTCCGGAGGGCAGGCGAACCGGATGGGCGCGTAACGCGACGTGCCGAGGCCCGCTGACACGTGCACCCACGAGTCGTCGTGACGGTGAACTCCCTTGGCCTTGCGGCGGTCGAGGTCGCAGTTGGTCACCAGTGCGCCGAAACCCGGAATGGCGAGCTGTCCGCCGTGCGTGTGGCCAGCCAGAATCAGGCCCGCACCATCGCCGCTCATAGCGTTGAGAACACGTCGGTAGGGGGCGTGCACCACCCCCAGGGCCAGGTCAGCAGCCGCATCGAACTCGCCGGCGACCTCGTCGTAGCGGTCGGCCTTAATGTGTGGGTCGTTCACACCGCGAACGTCCCACTCGCGACCGTCGACCTTCACGGCGACTCGCGCGTTGTTGAGGTTGTACCACCCGGCCGAGACGAGTCCGTCGCGCAGGTCGCGCCAGGGCAGCGGCGCTCCGAGCAGCCGGCGGTCGCGGTCGGGAAACAGGTAGCGGGCCGGGTTCTTCAGGGTCGGGGCGAAATAGTCGTTGGAGCCGAAGACGAACATGCCGGGCCGAGCGAACAGAGGGTCGAGTGCCTCCATTGCCGTCGGCACCGCCTCAGGGTGACTCAGGAAGTCACCCGTCACTACGACCGCGTCCGGATTCAGCAGAGCGAGCCGTTGGACCCACTCGACCTTGCGGCGTTGCCCGGGGGTGAGGTGCAGGTCGCTGATGTGCAGCAGCGTCACGGGCGGTTGGCCGGCAGGAAGTGCCGGAATGTCGATGCGTCGCAAACGGAAGGAGTGCACCTCGTAGCCGGCTCCGTACGCCACGCACGCGGCACCTGTCACGGCGGCACCAACCGCCAGTCTCCTCAGGGTGCTCATGGCACGAGTCTGCCACGGCATCGGTAGCTCAGGCTGGCTCAGATTGGCGCGTGCGCTCGTCGGGGTGGGGGTGGGGCACGGGTCCGATGCGAGAATGGGGCCATGACTGACATGAAGCAGCGACTGCAGGACGATCTGACCGAGGCGATTCGTGCGCGTGATTCAGTGCGATCGGCCACGCTTCGCATGGCGCTGGCGGCGCTGACGAACGAGGAGGTTGCGGGTAAGGAATCCCGCGTTCTCAGCGACGATGACGTCGTGCTGGTACTGGGCCGCGAGGCCAAGAAAAGGCGTGAGTCGATCGAGGCATACTCCACGGCGGGCAGGCAGGAGCTAGTCGACATCGAGCGCGCCGAACTCGCGGTGCTGTCGGACTACCTGCCCGAGGCGCTCACTGACGATGAGTTGGCGCGCCTCGTGGCCGACGCGGTGACCCAGGCACAGTCCGATGGACTCGAGGGCATGAAGGCCATGGGGGCGGTGATGAAGGTCCTGCAGCCCCAGATCGCCGGCCGCGCCGACGGCGCGGTGGTGGCGGCCTCCGTGCGCTCTGCGTTAGGAACCTGACGCAGTCTCAGGCCGTCGGGGTGCTGGTCTCGGTGGGTGTCGGTGTTGGCGTCTCGGTGGGTGTCGGCGTTGGCGTCACGGTCGGTGTAGGTGTGGGTGTCGGTGTGGGTGTCACGGTCGGTGTGGGCGTGGGTGGCGGCGAGGCGCTGGTCTCGGTGGGTGGCGGCGAGGTGGCCCCCGCTGTGGGGGAGAGCGTGGGAGTGGGAGTGGGCGTGGGCGTCGGGAGAAAGAGTCCCGTCACGATGTTCTGCACGGGGAAGAGTTGGAAGGGCGTGGGCAACGTTCCGGCCAGGTAGGCCAGCAGGGTGTCTCTCCAGATCGGCCCGGGCAGGGAACTTCCGAAGACCTGGCTGAAGTACGTGCCGTTGATGATGAGGTCCTTCATCGGGTTGCCAAATCCGCCCCGCGGGTCGCCCACCCACACTGCGGCGGCGACGTCGGGGGTGAATCCTGCGAACCACACCGCCGCCGACTCGTTGGTGGTTCCGGTCTTGCCGGCGGCCGGCCGTCCCAGCGACATGGCCTGGCCCGTGCGCCCCGGGATAGGTCCGTCGATCACGCCGGTCAGCAGTGCTGCCACGGCATCGGCTACCCCGCGGGTGACCACCTGGCGACAGTCGGCCGGGGGCACCGCGAGCGACGTGCCGTAACGGTCGGTGATGCCCGAGATGACGAACGGCTTGCAGAAGATTCCGTGGTTGGCGAAGCCCGCGTAGGCGCCCGCCATGGCCAGTGGGGTGATCTCATTGGTGCCGAGAACCTGTGACGGAAGAGCCTGCAGGGGCTCGCCGTTGGCGCGGGTGACGCCCATCGCGGTGGCGATCTCGATGGGTCGACACAGCCCGGTGCGCTGCTGCAAGGCGAGGTAGAAAGTGTTGACCGAGTACGCGGTGCCGGTGTGCATGTCGAAGATGCCCGACGACGTTGAGTTGCGGGCCGTGTAGGGGGGAAAGGTCGCCTTCGTGTCACAGGCGGTGAGTCCTTCAAAGGTTGCCGGAGACTGCGAGTCGATCAGCTCGTCAGCGCTAACACCCTTCTCGAGGGCAGCCGCCAGGGTGAACACCTTGAAGGTTGATCCCGCCTGCATTCCGATGGTGCCGCCTCGGTTCTGGCCCACGTTGTAGTTGTAGGTGGTGCGGCCAGCGCCGCTTGTGCCCCACGTGCGGTTCTGGGTCATGGCCAACACTGCGCCGTCGAGCGGACGGACCATGCTGAGGGCAGCTGCCTTGCCCGAGGGGTCATCGTTGGGGATGTACTTCTCGACAGCGTCCTGAGCTGAGCGTTGAGCGAGGGGGTCAAGGGTGGTCTTGATGATGAGCCCGCCCGAGCGCAGCAGCGAGTCGCGCGCCTCGGGGGTGCTGCCAAAGGCGGGGTCGCTGCGAATCGTGCGCAGTACGTAGTCGCAGAAGAAAGCTGAGGTCGACGTGGTGCAGCCGTTGGGGGGTAGCTGCTGGGGCTTCAGAATCGACGTCACCGACCGGCTCGACGCCGTGGCGGCCTGCTCTTCGCTGATCACTCCAGTCTCGACCATGCGTCGCAGCACCATGTCGCGTCTCACCTGCGCCCCGCGGGGATTGCGCAGCGGGTCGTAGCCCACCGGCTGCTGCACGAGGCCGGCGAGCGTCGCGGCCTGGCTGAGGGTGAGGCGGCTGGCGCTGGTGGAGAAGTACCGCCGTGACGCCGCCTCAACTCCGTACGAGCCGGCGCCGAAGTAGGCGATGTTGAGGTAGCGCTCGAGGATCTGGTCCTTCCCGAGCTCCTGCTCGAGTACGAGGGCGTACCTGAGCTCCTTGAGCTTGCGCAGCAGGGTACGCGAGCGCGCGTCCACGGCATCCTGCTCAGTCTGCGCTGACGTGATCAACACGTTCTTCACGTACTGCTGGGTGAGGGTGGACCCGCCCTGCACCGTACCGCCGCTGGTATTTGACACGAGAGCGCGTACGGTGCCGCGCACGTCGATGCCGCGATGGTCGTAGAAGCGCGAGTCCTCGATCGCCACGATGGCCTGCCGCATAATCGGTGCGACCTCTTCCAGGGAGACCTCGATGCGGTTCTGGAAGAACAGGGTGGCCAGCCGGCTGCCGTCGGACGCCAACACCACCGACTGCTGGGGAAGGGGGGGCACGTCGAGTTCTGCCGGCAGCGACTGGAAATCTTCGACGGCCACCCGCCCGGCCATTCCAGCAGGGGCCACGAGAGGGAGGGCGATGGCTGCGACCACCACCCCAGCCACAACGGAGATGGCCACGAACAGGCCACAGTGGGCGAGAACCCTGAGGGCCGCGCCGAATCGACTGTCGTTCGAGGTCACACCCACTATGACGCAAGCCTAAGACCGTGTGTTCCGCGCTGCGCAGTCCCCACCCCGCCATCAGGTGGAAATCACGCGAGGCGACGAAAAACTCAACCCCTGCAAGTACTTTCCACAGAAAAACGTGGCATTCACGCGAGTGTATCGGCTTTTAGTACGATGGGTAGTGGGCTGAACGTACCCTGTCGGGGTGGGTGTGGCGTGCGTAGCGTCGGCACAACCGTTCGCTTCGGTGGATCAGCCGCCGAGCCAGTCACGAGGGAGAATGTCCTCCGATGCCCTGGACTGCCGACTGGTCGGCGAAAGCAGCCTGCCGCACCACCGATCCCGATGCGCTGTTCGTGCAGGGAGCGGCCCAGAACCGAGCGAAGGCGATCTGCCTAGGTTGCGCGGTCCGTACCGAGTGTCTGGCCGACGCCCTCGACAACAGGATCGAGTTTGGCGTGTGGGGCGGCATGACCGAGCGTGAGCGTCGCGCACTGCTGCGCCGCCGGCCTCAGGTGATGTCATGGCGCGGCCTGCTCGAGATGGCGAAGACTCGGTTCGAGTCGCTGTCCGACGCGGAGGCCGACGCGGTGGCCGAGGTTCAG
Organism: Actinomycetota bacterium; assembly: GCA_009699025.1. The sequence goes on along the minus strand of WLOZ01000015.1, from coordinate 8,794 downwards.
ATGCCGGCCTCAAGCCGAGCCTCCTAGCGATCGATCCCGCCTGAACCGCTGAGGTTAACCGGCGAGATGCTCGCCCACCGAGCGCAGGCCCGTGAGGTCGTGAACGTCGCCCGCGAAGGCAGGCACCTCGACGATGGCCACCGAGGGGTGCGCCCCTGAGAACCTCTGGGCGAGGTGATGCTGGCGGGCCCGCGTGGCGAGGTGCTGCGCATGCAGTCGGAGTAACGCGGCGGTGACCGCTCCGGGGTTGCTGTCGTCGAGTCGCTCAGCGCCAGCGAGGGCCTGCTCGGCCGAGAGCGTCGGCGCCCGTGTCAGCTGAACTCGGTTGAGCACCAGTCCGGCCAGCGGCATTTTCTCGGCCTCAAGTCGCTCGACGAAGTACGACGCTTCACGCAGCGCGTCGGCCTCGGGCGCCGCGACCACCACGAACGACGTGCCCGGTTCCTGCAGGAGCGCATACGTGGCCTCGGCACGTTCGCGGAAGCCGCCGAAGAGCGCCTCGAAAGCTCCCACGAAGGCTTGCAGGTCTTTGAGGACCTGCGCTCCGATGACCTTGTTCAGCACTCCGGTGAATACTCCAAACCCCGCGCTCACCAGCCGGCCGAGGCCCTTGCCCGCGGTGCGCGCGGGGGCGGTGAGCAGCCGGATGAAGCGGCCGTCGAGGAAGGAGCCCATCCGGGCGGGCGCGTCGAGGAAGTCGAGTGCCGATCGCGATGGCGGGGTGTCGACCACGATGAGATCCCAGGTTCCCTCGGCGTCGGCCTCCGCGCGCAGGCGGCCGAGTTTCTCCATCGCCATGTACTCCTGGGTGCCCGCGAATGAGCTCGACAGGGCGATGTAGAAGGGGTTGCTGAGAATCTGCTCGGTTCGCTCAGGATCGGCGTGGTCTTCGACCATCTCGTCGAAGGTGCGCTTCATGTCGAGCATCATCGCGCTGAGCTCGCCGGGACCCTCGACGCCAACAACGGGGCGCGGCTCATTGTCGAGCTCGGTGAGACCCATCGACTGGGCCAGTCGGCGGGCCGGGTCGATGGTCATGACGCACACCCGTCGGCCTCGCTCGGCGGCGCGCAGCGCAAGTGCCGCTGCCGTGGTGGTCTTGCCCACGCCGCCACTGCCACAGCACACGATGATGCGGGTGGCAGGGTTATCGAGCAGAGCGTCGACATCCCAGCGCTCCCAGCTGTCGAGGTGGGTCGCGCCGGTCGCACTCATCGGATTCCTTGCTCGCGCAGTACGGCGGCGAGCTCGTAGAGCCCGGCGAGGTCGACTCCCTGGTCGAGCATGGGCAGGGAGACCACCGGCAGGCCGAGCGACTCGAGGCGCTCGCGCTCCTGGGATTCGAGCGCCACGCGCTCAGCGTGGTCGCGTGCCTCGTCGGCAAGGTCGTCAACCAGTGCATTGGTGGTGGCTCCGCGGCGGGCCACCACCCCACCCTTCTTGAGGTCGGCGATGAGCACGTCGCGGTCGAGGGTTCCTGATGACGCGCGAGACAGGTCGTCAGCAGTCATGAGCGGGTCGCGCAGCATGTTGACGAAGATCTCGCCGGGCGGAAGTCCGTTCTCGTGCAGTGCCTTGACACCGTCGAGGGTCTCCTGAACCGGCATTTCTTCCAGCAGGGTGACGAGGTGAACGGCGGTCTGAGTCGATGTGATGACCCGCATCACTGAGTCGGCCTGACTACGAATCGGGCCCACGCGGGCGATGCCGGCCACCTCACGGTTGACGTTGAGAAATCGGGTCACCCGTCCGGTGGGAGGCGCGTCGACCACCACAGCGTCGTACACGTGCACGCCCTTCTCGGTGCGCTTCACCGCCTCGCAGAACTTGCCGGTGAGCAGCACATCGCGAAGTCCGGGTGCGATGGTGGTGGCGAACTCAATGGCGCCCATTCGGCGCAGGGCGGAGCCCGCGCGGCGCAGGTTGTAGAACATGTCGAGGTAGTCGAGGAGGGCTTCCTCGGTGTCGATCGCGAGGCCAAACACGTCGCCTCCGCCGGGGGCGACGGCAATCTTGCGCTCGGTGTACGGCAGCGGAGGAACGTCAAAGAGCTGCGCAATGCCCTGACGGCCCTCCACCTCAACGAGCAGGGTGCGTCGGCCGTTGGTGGCGAGCGCGAGAGCCAGGGCTGCGGCCACGGTGGTCTTCCCCGTGCCTCCCTTGCCCGACACGATGTGGAGTCGAATATCGTCCCGTGCCATGTGTCGAGCGTAGCCCGAGCGGACGAGCGGCGCCCCTCGCACTACAGTCGGCACATGACGACCTGGGAATACATCACTGCACCCCTGCTGGTGCACGCCACCAAGCAGATCCTCGACAACTGGGGCCAAGACGGCTGGGAGCTCGTGCAGATTGTGCCGGGCCCCAACCCCGAGAGCCTCGTCGCGTACTTCAAGCGGCCCAAGGAGGCCTGACCATGGGTGCCGTCGAAGACCGTCTCGCCGCTGCGGGGTATGCCGTTCCTGAGGTGGTGCCACCGCTGGCTGCCTACGTTCCAGCCGTGCAGACCGGCTCGCTGGTGTTCACCGCCGGTCAGCTTCCGTTCGTGAAGGGTGAGCTGCCCGCCACGGGCAAGCTCGGTGGCGGAGTCGAGATCGAGACCGCCAAGGAGCTCGCCGGCGTATCTGCCCTCAACGCCCTGGGCGCCATCAAGGCGCTTATCGGTGACCTCGACCGCATCACCCGCATCGTCAAGGTCACGGTGTTCGTGGCGTCGGTGCCCGACTTCAGCTCGCAGTCAGCCGTGGCCAACGGGGCCAGCGAGTTGCTGGGCATCGCCTTCGGCGACGCAGGCATTCACGCTCGCTCCTCTCTGGGCGTGGCGGTGCTGCCACTCGACTCCCCGGTCGAGGTTGAGCTCATCGTCGAGGTAGCCGCCTGATCGTGAGCGACGGCCCAGTATTCGTTCCGCCTCAGCGGTTCGTCGAGCGTGCCTGGGCAATCCTTGAGGGTCGCACCGACGACTGGACCGTGCCCGAGGTGCGTGACGCCGCCACGGTGGTGCTGCTGCGCGACACAGCCGAGGGCATCGAGGTCTTCCTCATGCGCAGGGTGAGCACCATGGCGTTCGCAGCAGGAATGCACGTATTCCCGGGCGGACGACTCGACCCCGACGACCACATCGTGCCGCTCGCACTGGCCTCGCCGGAGCAGGCCCACGCGCTCGACCTCAGGCTGGGCGCGGCTCCGGGCGTGGGTGCTGCCCTACTGGCGGCGGCTACCCGAGAGACCTTCGAAGAGTGCGGCGTGCTGCTGGTTACCGGCCAGGCCGCGCCCGTTGCGCGTGACGACCTGTGGGAGCAGCGTCGGCAGGCCCTGCTCGACACTGGGCAGACCTTCTCGGAGCTGCTGTATGCCGAGGGGCTCGTGGTTGACACCGCGGCGATCCGGCCGTGGACTCACTGGATCACCCCCCCGGTCGAGGAGCGGCGCTACAACACCCGTTTCTTCGTGGCCGCCATGCCGGTAACCCAGGAGGCCGGAGACGTGAGCGGCGAGTCCGACCGGGTGCACTGGATGCGTCCGGCCGACGCACTGGAAAGGTGGGCAGCAGGCGATCTGGCGCTGATGACCCCCACGTCGGACACTCTGCGCACCCTGCTGCCCTATGCGACGGCCGCTGAGGTGCTGCAGGCGGCCGACGAGCGCACGATCGTGCCCCAGATGCCCCAGCCCTCACTCGACGCCTCAGGAGCCCTGAGGTGGATGCTGATTGACGCCTCCACCGGCGAGATGCTGCTCGAACTCGGGCTGGAGGACGTGTGACCGGGCTCAGCATCCCTCCGGGATCGCTCGGACCCTGGTCGGGCGGCGTGGTCACGCCGGTGGCCACGTGCCTGCTGGCGCCCAACGCGAGCCCGATGACCCTCGATGGCACCAACACCTGGGTTGTGGCAGCCGAGGGCGGCCGCGACGCAGTAGTGGTTGACCCCGGGCCTGCCGACGACGGCCATCTCGGCGCGGTGGCCGAACTGCTCAGCAGCCGCGGGCTGCATCCCCTCGGAATCGTGCTGACACACGGGCACGCCGACCACAGCGAGGGGGCACGAGCCCTGGCCGACGCCCTTGGCTGCTGGGTGCGCGCGATCGACCCGCAGCATCAGTGGGGTGGCGAGGGGCTGACGCCCGACTCGGTCGTGGCCGGCGACGGCTTCGAGTGCCAGGTGGTGCTGACGCCTGGACATACCTCCGACTCGGTGTCGCTCGTGCTGCGGTCGGAGGCCGGGGCGGCGCTGCTCACCGGCGACACCGTGCTCGGCCGAGGAACCACAGTGGTGGCTCACCCCGACGGTCGGCTCGCTGATTACCTCGACTCACTGAGGCTGCTGAAGGCCCGATCGGAGCTCGTCGACGCCGATCTGGTGCTGCCGGGGCATGGGCCAGCGCTGGAGCGCCCGATCGAGGTCATCGACTACTACCTCGCCCATCGTGCCCAGCGGCTCGAGCAGGTACGAGCCGCAGCTGAGGCCCTCGGCGACTCCTCCGACAACCTCGCGCAGGCCGTGGTCGAGTCGGTGTACTTCGACGTGCCGCAGGCCGTGTGGCCCGCCGCCCTGCTCAGCGTGCGCGCCCAACTCGAGTACCTCGACCAGCTATGAGGCGCTGAGTACGACGCCGTCGACCTTCACCGTCTTGCCGGTGGTGGCGATCGTGACGCTGACCGTTCCGGTGGTCTTGGCCCCCAGGGTGATGATGAACAGGGTGCGCAGCCCGTTGGTCGAGGGGCCCACCAGAGAGACGGTCTTCTTGGTGGTGCCGACTTGCACGACCACCGAGCCGCAGGCCTTGCACTTGAGGGCGATGAGGGCGATCCGCTTAACCTTCACCGCAGCCTTGGTGCGCAGCGAGGCGCCCTTGCTCGTGGCCAGTAGTGCCGTCTTGGCGACCCAGCCGGAGGGCGCGGACCGAGCCCAGACGCCGGTGGTAGACAAGGTGCGCTCGTCGAGTGGAAGTGTGGTGCACTTCTCGGCCGACCATGCGCTCACGTTTCCGATCAGGTTGCGTGCGCGCGTGGAGAAGCAGTACTTGTAACTCTGCGTTCCCGTGAAGGTGGCACTGCGGGCGGTAACGCCTGACTTCCACGTGGTGTAACTCGTGGGAAGCGACGCACTCCATAATGCCTTGCGGTAGCGCACGTCAGTGTTCGTGATTGCCGAGACACCGCCGGTTGCACTCCATGCGACCGGGAAGCCCAGGCCACTTTCGAAAACGGGAAGTGTCGTGACACCCACGGTCGGAACGCTGCCGTCGATCACCAGCGAGCCGTCGACGTAACTGGTCGGGTTGTAGCTCGTTGAGGTTCCACCCGCGCAGTGGGTGACGTAGGTGCCGGCGGGTTGTGTGCCGGTGAGTGCGGTCGCGAATCCACTGTCGCTTGAGGTGTAGACACCACAGGTGGGAGCAACGCTCCAGCCGCCACCGACAGTTGACGGCGACGTGGTGTACCCGATCGTCGGAATGACCATGGCTGGGTTGATTGCCGACGGCGACGCGGCGGTGACTGCGACATCGATCTTGGTGATGACGAGTGATCCGTCGACGTAACTGGTCGGGTTGTAGTTCGTCGACGTACCACCCGAGCAGTGCGTGACGTAGGTGCCGTCAGGCTGCGTTCCGGTCAGTGCGTTCGCGAATCCACTGTCGCTTGAGGCGTACACAGCGCAGGTGGGAGCAACGCTCCAGTCACCAACGACAGTCGCTGGATCAGTGGTGTATCCGATCAACGGAATCGCAGTGGCCGGGTTGATCGCCGACGGCGACGCGGCAGTGACCGCCACAGTAATCTTGTTGATGGTGAGCAAGAACGTTGCGGCGCGGGTTCCCCACAAACTCGTTGATGTGACTTCGAAGCTGTAGTCACCGGCGGTCGCGGGCGTACCCGAGAGAAGGCCTGAGGAGCTCAGCGTCACTCCGTCCGGCAAAGCTCCGTCCGTGACCGCGAACGTGGTGACGGGTGGCCGGAAAATGGTGGGGTAGGTCTCGACGTCAGGCTTCACTTCGAGTTGCAGGCTGTAGGACGAGAGCGTGGTTCCTGCGGTGAGTGGCGAGTTGGTGTAGAAGCCTTGAGGTTCGAGCCCAAAACCCAGTTGGCCTCGGTGGTTATAGCCCCAGCACTTCATACCCTGGGACGCGGTTACCGCGCAGGAGTGGTGGTAGCCGGTGCCCAGCGACGTGACGCTGCCGGCAGGGGTTTGACTGGTGGAACCGGAGAAATTCCCTCCCCAACAGGTGATCGACGCGTTCAGAAGTCGCGCACAGGCGTATCCGCCTCCCGTTGACACCTCGAGGGCGGGTGATGAAGTGGCGGTGCTGATGACTGAACTGGTGTCGGTTCCCCAGCACACCACCCGGTGGTTGGTGTTCACCGCGCACGCGAAGGTGTAACCGACGGACACCTGCGTGTAGGTGCCAGCAGGAGGTGTGGCGCGGCCGTCGGTGTTGTCACCCCAACACGCGAGCGTTCCGTCTGTGTGTACGCCGCAACTGAAGTCGATCGGTGAACCACTATTCCAGTCGCCTCCGTTTGAAACCTGAGTGAACGTTCCCGCGGGAGCTGTCGATTCTCCATTCGTGTTACGACCCCAGCAGGTGACCGTGCCGTCGTCGACGACGGCGCATGAGTGGCCCACGCCTGCCGATACCTGAGAGTAGGCGCCGGTTGACGGAGGAGTGGCCTGTCCGAAGTTCGATCCACTGAGACCACCGCCCCAACATGCGAGCGACGCATCAGTCGCGACCGCACATCCGTGGTAATAGCCCGAGGACGACTGCGTGAAAGTTCCAGTGGGCGGCGTGGTCTGGCGCGCATTCCCGTTGCCCCAGCAGTCGAGGTTGCGCGCAGTTGTGATGGCACAACTCTGGGCGACGCCCGATGACACCTGCACCGCGGTCGTGGCCGAGTACGTAAACGCGCTTGGCAGGTGGAGAGTGACACCGGCGTTCACGACCGACACATCGACTGTGCCGGCGGCGTGCGCACCAAGCACACAGGTCAGTGTGGTGGAGTCGACCACGACCGGCGAGGTGCACGTGATTCCGCCCACGGTCACCAGCGGAGTTCCGGTGAAGCCGCTACCGCGCGCAGTGAGCACGGGGCCGCCAGCGAGGGGACCGGTCGTCGGTGAGATTGACGCAATGTTCACCGCAGGACCGTCGAGTCGCGCGATGTACTTGCTCGCTACAGAGTCGAAGGTCTCCATGCTGCCGCCGACCACGGCCTGACCGTTGGGCGTGAGCGCGATCGAGTACACGCGATTGTCGGGGCCGTCGCCGACGTTGCCGGCGTACGCGATGTCGAACGTGCCGTCGGCGGCGAGACGCACCACTCGCTGACTCTTCGTGGCGTATGTCTTGAGAATGTCGCCGTCGGCAACGATTGCGTCGTCGGCTTGAATCGCGAGTGAGAACACGTTGTCGTCGAGTGCTGCGTTCGCTGTGAACGTGGTGTCGAGCACGCCGTCAGCGCTGAGGCGCGCGATGTGTCCGGCGACCTGATCTTGAGTGCCACCACTGTCGAAGCCGGTGAAGTAGCCGCCAACCACGATGCTGCCGTCGGATTGTTGGCCGATGCTCTTCACTTCATCGTTAAAGCCGGCGCCCTGCGCTGTGCTGAAAGAGGTATCAACAGCGCCGGCAGGCGTGAGGCGCATTAGTGCCGTGGGTGCGATTGTTCCAAGCAGGATGTTGCCGTCGGCCTGCAATGCGATGTCGTTAATCGCGACGCTGGTCGCTCCGGCGAGTGCGGTGCTGAAGGCTTCATCGACGGAGCCATCGGTGTTCAGCCGCACCAAGTTGGCACGCGTCACACCGTTGAGTGCGGTGAAGGCTCCGCCGGCGAGAATCTTGCCGCCGGACTGCTGCGCGAGTGCGAGAACGTAGCCGTTGAAGCCGGAGTTATCGCCGCCCGCAACTATTCCAGCGTTGAAGGCGGTGTCAGGTGAGCCGTCGGGGTTCAGGCGTGCGAGTCCGACTGTGTTCACGTCGTTGAGTGTGGTGAAGTCTCCGCCGACCAGAACCTTTCCGTCTAACTGCACCGCCACCTTGGTGACCGTGCCGTTGAATCCTGTTCCCATTGCTGTGGTGAACGCCGTGTCGGGGCTGCCGTCGGAATTCAGACGCACGATGTATGGCGCCGCGACACTGTTGAAGGTTGTGAAGATGCCTGCTGCGACTACCCGGCCGTCGGACTGCGCGGCGACAGAGATCACCCGAGTGCCACTGCCGGGTCCCGTGCCCATTGCGGTGGAGTACGCGGTATCGAGGAGTCCGTCATCGAATACCGGCACAGCGTTCACAGCACCTGGCACAGCGACTAGCGCCGCCCCCGCAATCGCTACTGAAATGACAACAGAGGTGAGACGGTGCTTCGACATGTGACTCGATTCCTCTCTGGCCCCCGGGGGCAGGTCGCGCAGCCATTGTCTCGCGCCGATGCTGCTGGCGAAGTGAAACCACCGCGAAGTGCGAGCGACATTGCTGAGGCGTGCACCGATGCTGACTCAACCGTGACCTGACGGCCCTGTCGCTGACCAGTCGCCGCGCCTACGCTGAAGGCATGCGTTTCCGATCCGCGTTGCTCGGCGCCATGGCGGCAGTGCTGCTCGTTGCGCTCACCGGCTGCGGGGGCTCAAGTTCATCATCGAGCGAGACGGCGAGCGGCGGCAACGTCGACTCCAAAGGTCTTCCTTCCGTCTCCGGCGACCCCACCGTGCAGCAGCCCCGGGAGGTCGTGCGCAACGCCGACATAGGAATCCGCGTCGACGACGTGCGCGCGAGCGTAGGCGGCATTACGGCG
>WLOZ01000149.1 GCA_009699025.1 Actinomycetota bacterium | reverse complement strand
GCGGTGCGTGAGGCCGCCGTCATCGGCATTCCTGACGAGTACCGCGGCGAGACCGTGAAGGCGTTCGTCTCACTGCGCCCCGGGTTCGAGGCCACGACGCCTGACGAGCTGATCGAGCACTGCAAGGTGTTGCTGTCGGCCTACAAGTACCCGAGGGAGCTCGTGATCCTGCCGGAGATTCCGAAGACCGCGACCGGGAAGATCATGCGGCGCGAGCTGCGCTCCTAGCCAGGCCCGCGGCCGTCAGTCGCGCATGACCGCGACGGTCTTGCCCAGCAGCGTGCGCGACTCCATCGCGAACAGGGCGGCCGGCACGTCGGAGAGCGGCACTTCGGAGGTTACGACGGGCGTGACGCCGGCGGCCTCGAGCAGCGGCATCAGCTCGTCCCACTGCTGTCGGGGGTATCCCGGCCGGGGGAGGGCGTACGCCCCCCAGCCTCTCATGGCTCGGCCGGCGAGCAGTCTCCCGAAAGTGCCGAAAACGCCGCGCCAGGTCGCTGGGTGCCGGATGATTGAAGTATGTACGACAGAGTGCTACCGCATGTCGCCGTGGACGAGGCCTCCGTCTCGTTCCGGCGGAACGGACGCTCTTTCGAGGCCCTTAGCGGCGTCTCCCTGGACATCACCCGCGGGGAGTTCGTCGCCATCGTCGGTCGGAGCGGCTGTGGAAAGTCGACGCTGTTCAATGCCATCGCCGGACTGCAACCTCTGTCCGAGGGCACGGTCCGGGTTGACGGGAGCCCGGTGACGGGGTCCCCCGGTCACGCTGGCTACATGATGCAGAGAGATCAACTCTTCCCTTGGCGGACCATCCTGGACAACGTCTGCCTTGGCTGCGATGTAGTCGGGCGGCCCAAGAAGCAGACCCGCGAGCGTGCGAGAGCTCTCCTTCCGCGATTCGGACTTGAGGACCGTGAGCGGGACTACCCAGACTCCCTGTCAGGAGGGATGCGGCAGCGGGCTGCTCTCATGCGGACGCTTCTCCTCGACAGGGATCTGCTTCTCCTTGATGAGCCATTCGGTGCCTTGGATGCCATCACGAAAGCCGACATGCAGTCGTGGCTGTTGACACTACGGGCGGAATTCCGCTCCACAGTTCTGTTCATCACGCACGATGTCGAGGAAGCCCTCTTCCTCGCGGACAGGGTAGCGATCATGGCCGGACCGCCGGGACGCATCGTATCCGTCATTGATGTTCCTATCGCTCGGCCACGTGACCACACAGAGGTGGTAACGAGCACGGAATTCGGCATGTTGAAGCGCGAAGTGCTGCAGTGGATTGATCGAGGCCACGCGGCATGATCACTGAATCACGCGTGCCAGCGTGGGCGCGAAGCACGCTTCCTGCAGCGCTCTTGCTTCTGGCGCTCCTTGCAATGTGGCAGACCTATGTCGTTGTGTTCAATGTAAAGAGATTCATTCTTCCCGCACCAACTGAGGTCTTTGCTTCGCTCTTCACCAAGTGGGCTATCTATCAGCCACACGCGATCGTCACATTTCGAGAAGCAGCGATCGGTTTGCTCCTCGCCACGGTCGTCGGCCTCATTCTCGCCATGTTGATCACCGCATCATCGGCGTTGCGGATGGCGATCTACCCTCTCGTGGTAGCTACCCAAGCCATGCCCGTCATTGCGATCGCCCCTCTACTCATTATCTGGTTCGGCTACGGCCCGACGTCAAAGATCCTCGTCGCTGCTCTCGTTGCCTTCTTCCCTATCGTGGTCAGTGCAGCGGCTGGTCTGGCTTCACTTGACGATGGTGCCGTTCGACTCATGCGTTCGTTCCCCTGCTCCCAGTGGCACATCTTCTCGAAGGCTCGTCTGCCGCACGCCCTGCCACAGATTTTTTCTGGACTGAAGGTAGCTGCGGTACTCAGTGTGGTCGGAGCGGTCGTGGGCGAGTGGGTGGGCTCCAATGAGGGTCTTGGTTGCCTAATCATTCAAAGCAACGCTAAATTGGCGATAGTCACTGTTTTTGGATCAGTCGTGGTGCTGACGCTGATGGGTATCGCCCTTTTCCTGATTGTCACTTTCATTGAGTGGCTCTCACTACCTTGGAACCGCCGCCCTCAAAACTGACAGCGGCATGACTGAATGGACAGTAATGAAGCGCACCCTCGCAGTAGCAATTGCAGCCGCCGCATCGCTCAGCCTCGCAGCCTGCGGTGGCGGTTCTGCCGCCCCGACCAGTTCCTCTGCGGCCCCGACGTCAAGCGCGGCCCCGACGTCAAGCGCGGCCCCCACGTCAGGCGCGGCATCCATGCCACTGAATTTCCAGCTGTCGTGGTTTCCCGGAGGTGACAACCTCGCTTTCTGGGCCGGTCTAGATCAGGGCTTCTTCCTGGAAGAAGGGATTGATCTCACAATCGACAGTGCCACTGATCCGACCATCTCCCAGAAGTTGATCGCCACCGGTGAGAAGCCGATTGGAATTGCATACGCCGGAGACATCGTCATCTCGAATGCATCCGGTGCGCCCATCACCGCGATCTGGGCACTGACCGATGAGAGCCCCTTCGGTCTCATCAGTCTCAAGGATGCTGGAATCACCAAGGCAGAAGACTTGAAGGGCAAGACGGTCGGAGTCACCTCCCTTCCAACCGATCAGGCATTCTTTGACACCATGCTGAAGTCTGTTGGCCTGACTCGCGACGACGTCACTGTCGTCGATCCCGGCCTAGCAGGGGTGCAGCAACTCTTGGCGGGGACTCTTGACGCGACATCCGCCATCATTAACTACGAACCTGCTGTCTTGAAGTCAGAGGGCATTGATTCCTATGACTTCCTGTACTACTCGCAATACGGCGCTCCCAACGCTACCTTCTACGCCATTACAGTCAACCCGGAATGGCTCGCGGATAACGGTGACGTGGCCACAAAGTTTCTTCGGGCATACCAAAAGTCGATTACCTGGACAAATGCGAATGTTGATGAGGCAGTGCGTCTCTTTATCGAACGCTTTCCCGACCAGGATGCTGAGCTGACGAAGAACATCTACCTCGGCGAGGCCGCGATCATGGGCACTGGCTCAAACGACCTTGGCCAGTGGCAGGGGCTCGCAGATTACCTCCAGGCTGATGGCACCATCGATGCGAGCGTTGACGCGAAGACGTTCGTCACAAACGACTACCTTCCCTAGGAGAATGTGATGGCCAGCAAGCTGACTCAGGCTGAACTTGACCTGATGCGCACATGGGACGAGGACTACTACGCGCATGTCTTCGTCACGGCAGACGAGTACGAGCACAAAATGGTGGTCTCTGCCGACGGTGACTACATCGAAATGGCCGATGGAACTCGACTACTTGATTTCACGACGGGTTTGCTCTGTGTCACTGCTGGCCATCGCAATTCTCATATTCGCGAAGGGATCGTGGAGGCCCTCGATAGATTCGGATTTGTCTACGAGGGTCTGGCGACGCCGTACCGAGCCAAGGCGACTAAACTCATCATGGAGGACATCCTCGGCCCCGACAATTGGGCAGGTCGCATTCGCTTCACGGCTTCCGGGTCTGAGGCCGTTGAGCTAGCGCTCATGGTTGCCAAACTTGTGACGGACCGACCCAATGTCATCTCTCGTGATTTTGCCTATCACGGGTGGACACACGGGGCGATCAGCGCCATGGGCCTCCCGGGATCACGAGGGATTCTGGCCTCACCGGGCGGAGAGGTTCGCAGACCTGCCGGGATTCCTGCTCAGGGTTTCTTTTTCGCACCAGCACCGTACTGTCGACACTGCCCTATCGGCCATACCTACCCTGCATGTACACAGCAGCGTGATGTGCTGCCGTGCATTAGTGCACTGGAACACCAGATCTTGACGCTTGGTGCGGACTCGGTTGCCGCAGTGATTGCCGAGTCCATCTTTGGGGTGGGCATGATTCACCCTCCCGCTGAGTACCTCTCGCAGATGCGAGAACTGACCCGGGATCACGGGATCCTGTGGATTGACGATGAGGTCATGACGGGGTTCGCGCGAACCGGCAAGTGGTTCGCCTACCAGCATGCCGATGGTGTCACCCCCGATCTGATGACCATCGGGAAAGGTGTGGTCAGTGCCGCTCTCCCGGTTGGGGGTTTGATCATGAGCCGAGAGATTGCTCAATTCATGGACGCCTACCGATGGGAGACCGTTGCGACATTTTCTGGTCACCCGATTGCCATGGCAGCGGTGACAGCAAATCTTGAGTGGATGATATCGGTGAATGCACCCGAGCGAGCAGCTGAGCAGGGTCGAATTCTTGGTGGGCTCATGCAAGAGCTGCAGCGAAAGCACCCCTGCATCGTTGATGTTCAAGGCGCAGGGTTGCTCTGGGCAATCGAATTGCGACGCAGCGACGGAAGTCGCGTCATCGAAGCAGATCGGCATTTCATTCCGACCGGCGACGTCATGACCCCATCACTCTTTGTGGCCATTGAAGCAGCCAAGCGAGGCATGTCGATCGCGACGGCACCCCCTAACACCCTTCGCCTTGGACCCTCACTTGTTGCCAGCGAGGAGATTCTGAGGATCGGTGTCAACATCCTTGATGATGTGCTGACTGCGTTTGAGGCGTGGGCTGGGTAAATGCGAGGATCGCGTCGCGGTCGGGCTCGGTCATGCCGAGCCGGGCCAGGTGCGAGTGGCATCGCGGGCGGGACGGCCATCGCCGCCGAGAACGGGACGATCGACCGCGCCCTCGACCACCTCGTCGCCGACGGCGCCGGCCCACCCCCGGCGGCACCACCGGCCGTCACGCACGAGACGCCGGTGTGCGCGGCCGCAAGGTCACGACCGTGCGGGGTCCCGAAGACTCGTTCGAATCCGGGCAGCCCCGCCTGCTTGAGCTGGGAGAAGATCCCGCCGCCGACGTTGTCGATGTTGACGAGCACGGGGTCCGGTCGCGGCTCGACTTCGGGGGCGAGCAGGCCGTTGCGGTCATAGAGGGCGGTGAGATCGCCGATGAGGGCGTAGGTGATGCCAGAGTCGTCATCCCACTGGGCCACCGCGACGCCCCAGGTGGTCGACACGACCCCGTCGATCCCGGAGGTCCCGCGGTTGGCGACGATCTGCGCCGCCGTGGCCGCACCCAGGCTCTCGACATGGCGGGCCGACCACAACGGGCCGACGACGATGACGTCGTCCCCCCCCGCGACGCAGGACGCAGCGGGCGACGTGCAGGCCGGTGATCCGCCCGGCGGCCTCAAGGTCGTCGAGCAGGGACCCGACCTCACCGGCGGCGGTGCGTGAGGCCGCCGTCATCGGCATTCCTGACGAGTACCGCGGCGAGACCGTGAAGGCGTTCGTCTCACTGCGCCCCGGGTTCGAGGCCACGACGCCTGACGAGCTGATCGAGCACTGCAAGGTGCTGCTGTCGGCCTACAAGTACCCGAGGGAGCTCGTGATCCTGCCGGAGATTCCGAAGACCGCGACCGGGAAGATCATGCGGCGCGAACTGCGCTCCTAGCCAGGCCCACGGCCGTCAGTCGCGCATGACCGCGACGGTCTTGCCCAGCAGCGTGCGCGACTCCATAGCGAACAGCGCGGCCGGCACGTCGGAGAGCGGCACTTCGGAAGTCACGACGGGGGTGACGCCAGCAGCCTCGAGCAGCGGCATCAGCTCGTCCCACTGCTGTCGGGGGTATCCCGGCCGGGGGAGGGCGTACGCCCCCCAGCCCACGCCCACGGCCTCGACGTTGTTAAGCAGAAGCCGGTTGACCTTGAT
>WLOZ01000148.1 GCA_009699025.1 Actinomycetota bacterium | reverse complement strand
TGGCGCCGACCCGTCGTTCGTCGGACGAATCCGCAGCGACTCAAGCGTTGCCGACGGTCGCGGGCTCGCGCTGTTCGTCAGCAACGACAACCTGCGCAAGGGTGCTGCGCTTAATGCCGTTCAGATCGCTGAACTGCTCGTGGCCCGCGGGCGCTAGCCGCCGGCACGACACCGGGGGTGGTGCTCCCACGCCCTCGACGAGGTGGGCGTCAGCAGTCTCTCCCCGTGCCTCATGCGAGGGTTGGGGAGCGGTGCCGCCTCGTGACGTGCTAGACCTGCGCCATGGCCGTCGACCTCCGTTCGCGCTGGCGCTCAGAGGCCACCGCTCAGCACAGGGCCGACGAGGCGACCCTGCGGCGGCGTGGCGGTTTCGACGCCGACTGGTACTGCGCTGTGATCGAGCGGTCGTTCAACAGGCGGGGAGCGCTGAGGCACTACCTCCTTGTGGGTGCGGCGCAAGGAATCCCGCCGCATCCTCTCTTCGACGCCCACCACTTCGTTGAGTCGGGCGGGACCGTGCTCGACGGAGTCGATGCCTTCGCCCACTACCTACGCAGTCCCGAGCAGTGGAGGGTGTCCACTCACGGACTGTTCGACACCGGCGAGTACGTCGACCGCGAGCCGGCCTCGCTGAAATCGAGGGGAGGGCCGCCGCAGCACTACCTGCGACACGGACTTCCGCGCGGTGTTCCTCCTCACGACCTGTGGCCGACCCCCTCAACCCTCCTCGGCTGTCTCACCCGATGGGTCCGTGCGTGGTCGGGCATCGGAGCGGTGGCACCGGTGGAGCCGAGCCTGGACCCCGGGACCGTGCTCGTGCTGGTGCGTCGGGGCGGGCGAGTTGCCCGGGTGCGCACTCTGGTGGCGAGCCTGGAGGAAGTACGACGACCGTCGGACCCCGCTCTCGACTGCTGGCTCACCACGGCGGGCCTGCCACTCGCCGCGTCACTGCGGTTAGCCGCCATCGCAGAGTCGAGCGACGTGGTGCAGGTGCTGGTCGAGCCAGAGCAGGCCACGTGGCAGGAGTCATGGGAGTCGATCGCGAGGGCCTCAGCGGCCAGGCTGGTGGTGGTCCTCGACCCCGACGTGCTGGTGCGTCCGGGCTGGCTCTCCCCCCTCGTCGGCGCACTTGAGTCACCCACGGTCGCGGCGGCGGCGGCGGTCGTGATGGACCGCGGTGGTTCGGTGCGGTCAGCCGGAGTGACGTTCTGCGCGGTCGACGGCTCCCCTCAGATGGTGCTCGGGGGGTTCGCGGCAGAGGATGTTCCGAGCCCGGAATTCATTGAGGTGTCGGCTCTCTCGGGCGGCGCCGTCGCGCTGCGGCGTGATGACCTGCTGGCGACCGGCCGATTCAACCTGCGGCTTCGCGGGGGACTTCAGTTGGCAGACTTCACGCTCCGGCTGGCCGAGGGTGCCATGGCGAGGTCGCTCGTGGTCGTGCCCGAGTCGCGGGTCGTGTTCTGGGGCGAGGCGGATGGCGATTCGCTCGTGTCGCGCCCCATGGACCTCTCGCGGTTCATGGCGAGGTGGGCAAACCGAGTGCCGAGGCTCGACGAGCGGGTCTGGCGGATGCTCGGCTGGAGCCTCACCCATGAGCCGGACGTCGGCCAGCGACCCCTCGCAGGTCATGCCCTGAGTCGTCTGCGTGAGGCGAAGAGCAGTGCGCTGCGTTGGGCGATCAAGAATCCTGCGCCGCCCTTTGACCGTGGCGAGCGATGGGGTGATACTCACTTCGCACGAGATCTCGCGGCGGCCCTCCGACGCCTCGGCGAGGAGGTCGTCATCGATGCTGCACCGGCATTCGACCGGTCGGCCGCCAGCATCGACAACGTGGCGCTGCTGGTGCGCGGCATTCGGCCGTGGACTCCGACACACTCCCAGGTGTCGCTGCTCTGGGTGATCTCCCACCCCGACGAGGTGCTGGCGGCGGAGGCGGGCACCTTTGACCGCGTGCTCGCGGCGAGTGCTCACTGGGGTGCTGAACTGGGGGCTTCGATGCTGCTGCAGGCCACCGACCCAGCCCTGTTCCACCCTGATATGGCCGCCCCCGACTCCGGTCCCGAGGTGCTGTTCGTCGGAGGGGCGCGGGCCAGTGGCCGTCCGATGGTCGAGTGGGCGGTGGAGGCGGGGCTGCCCCTCGCGGTCTATGGGCCCGGGTGGGAGGACCTGCTGCCCGAGGGGGCGTGGCGTGGGTCGTACGTCGAGCACGACCGCCTGGGGGCGCTCTATCGCTCAGCCGGACTCGTGCTCTGCGATCACTGGTCCGACATGGCCGAGCAGGGTTTCGTGTCGAATCGACTCTTCGATGTGCTGGCCGCCGGGGGCCGGGCCGTGAGTGATCCAGTGAGCGGGCTTCATGCGGTGGCACCGGACGTGCCGGTGGTGTCCGGTGCCGAGGAACTACGCGCGGTGTACGAGGCCGATCGAGTCAGCCTGTTCGGCGACGACGTCGCGGTACGCGCCCGAGCCGCCCACGTTGCCGCGCTGCACTCCTTCGACGCCCGTGCCCGTGTGCTCATTGATGCCGTGGCCTCGGTGCGGGAGGCGCGTGCTGGCCGGTCCTAGCCGGGACGCGTCACTGCCTCGCTGATCCAACCGTGCAGAAGTTCGACGAAGGCGGGGCCGTCGACCTCCCAGTTGGTGTTCTGACTCGCGAACCTGTGCCCGGCCGCGCCAAGTCGGTGGCGTAGGGCGGAGTCGCCGAGAAGCCTCACGACAGCGTCGGCTGCCGCAGGCGGATCATTGAACGGAACCACGAGGCCGCTGTCGGCGGCCTGCACTAACTCGTTGGCCAGTGGGAGCGGGGTGGTGATGACTGGAATCCCGCGAGCCATGTATTCGACCACCTTGGTGGGCATCGAGTGTCGGTAATTGGGTTCGTCGTGCAGCAGCGACAGTCCGGCGGCGGAGCCCTCGAGCCGCCTGAGGGCGCGGTCGTTGTCGACGAATCCGCTCCAGTCGATCCACCCCGCATCCCGAGCGGACTCGAGGTGCGGCCTCATGCGCTCGTCAGCTGGGCCCATGATGACCAGGGAGCACTTCTGCGGCACGAGGAGGCGCCCGACCTCGATCAGGTCGAGGCCACCACGCTCGATGCTGACCCGGCCGAGGTACACAGCCTGTCGCGTGTCGGGCTGGGCCACCGTGCTGGGCACCCGCGAGGTGTTAGGAACCACAGGGTGAGCCGTTCGGAAGCGTGCGGCGTAACCGGGCTCGGCCAGCATCAGCCTCCGGTGCCTCTCGGCACGGGCCTCAAGGGCCGCGACCCCGCGGCGTACCAGCGGCCGCGCGGACTCGGGCAGCCATGCCTTCAGCGACAGGGCGGCGGCGGTGTCTTCGTGCACGTCCCACACCAGGACGCGATGGCGAAAGCCTGCGGCAGCGACCAGCAGCTCGGGATCGTGCAGGATGACGGCATCGTGCTGACGACCCAGCCGGTGCAGCAACCGGCCAGCCTCGACGATCGCGACGGCGCGACTGCGTCCTGACGCGCGCGGGAGGTCTTCGGCCAACACGTCGGAGGGCGGGGCCACCCCGTAGCCGCTGAAGGGGGCGGCGAAGGTGACCTGGTCGCCAGCCTCGAGCAGGGCCCTAATCTGACGCTCGTAAATGCGGGCGTCGCGTGGGTCGTGCACCACCGTGACGACTAGCACTCGGGCGGCGCTCACGTAGCGCCCAGCCGCTCGTAGGCAGCGCGGTCGATCTCGGCCACGGCAGTCCAGGTGCGATGACGGGCCACCCACGCATGTCCCGAGTCGCCCCACCGGCGTCGCGCACCCTCGTCGGAGTGAGCCTCTCTGAGCGCGTTAGCCCAGGCCTCGGGGTCGTCTGGGGCCACCAGGAGGCCGCCGCCCGAGGGCTCAATCACCTCTCGTAGGCCTCCAACGTCGCTGGCCAGTAGTGGCCTACGCATGGCCATGGCCTCGATGGGTTTCAGTGGCGACACGAGTTCGGTCACCCTCGAGCGAATGCGTGGGACGCAGAAGACGTCGAGAGCGGCGTACCACGACGGAATCTCGTCGAACGGCACCCAGCCGGGCAGAAGCGCGGTGGAGGCCACGCCGCTTGAAGCGATCTGGCGCTCAAGAGACTCGCGCTGGGGGCCGTCGCCCACCAGAAGCAGTCGCATCGGAAGTCCGTCGCGGGCGAGCAGGGAGACCGCCTCGATGAGTGTCGGAATGCCCTCGTGGTCGAAGAAGGTCGAGATCAGCCCGACCGTGAACTCATCGGGTCTGATGCCAAGTCGCGCGCGAACGACGCTACCGTCGTCGTCGGAGTCGAGGAACCGGGAGTCGACCCCATTGGGAACCACGACCACCCTGTCGGGGTTGACACCTCGGTCGATGATTTCAACTCGCATCGCGTCGCCGAGCGTGGTGACTAGGTCTGCCTGGTGCATCACCCACGTCTCCACCTCGCGAGTGCGCAGGTAGTTGTCGGTGGCTGGTGCCCCTGGCTGGTCGCCGTGCCGAGCGAGCCACGAGTCCTCGAGGAAGCCGCGTACCTCGTAGGCGAAGGCGAGTCCGGTGCGCCGTGCGACCTCGTGGGCGACCCGTCCGTTGAGATGGTTGGTGGCGGCGTGCAGGAGTGCTGGCCGAGTCGACCTCACGAATCCCTCGAGGGCCGTGGCGTGGGCCCGGAGAGCTGCAACCGGATGGGCCGGCAGGGGTGTCAGGGGCAGTAGCCGGTGGTACGGCACAGTGCCAACCCTGTCGAAGGCGCCGGCCGTGAGGTGGCCGACTGTAACCGGGTAGCCGAGGCGCGTGACGACCTGGGCGTCGAGGCCGAGGGCCCTCTGGGCGGCGACGAGCTCCTGGGTGCGGATGGTGTACCCGGCGCGGGTGAGGGGAAGTGAATTGGTGACCACATGCAGAATTCGTCCCGGCGTTCCGACGACGCTCGTGTACGAGGGGGCGCCGGTCGTGGGCAAAGGCCCCGGCGTGAGTAGTTCCAACTCATTCGAGAGCGTGTCTCGTAAATGGCGGGCGGCCCGGGCAGGGCGCCCCTTCGCGCGGGCGGCGTCGTGGGCGCGGTCGCGCGCCTCGGTGAGTGAGCCGGCGGCTCGGAGCACCCGAGCCTGCAGCAGGGCCAGGTACGGGTCATCGGGGGTGAGTCTGAGCAACTGCGCGCCGGCGGCCACGGTCTGCTCGCGCGCGGCGAGTTCCTCAACTCGACGACGGATCGAGGACGCGTCTTCGGGTGCGGCGCCTGGACCCGCTGAGTCAACTCGGGGCCTCGAGACACGCCTCAACGGCTGGGGGAGGCGAGCCTCGAGGAGCAGCCTCAGCCGAGCAGGATCCGAGCGCCACCGCCTGACGGCGTCACTGGCAGCGACGGGGGTGTTGTGCAGGGCGCGGGCGAGCAGAGTGAGAGGGGTCTGTCGGAGAGCCACGCTGCGGTCTCCCTCCGTGCCGGTTCCGCGGTCCTAACCGCGAGCACCGTTAGACTATGACAACACCGCGGAACCGACGGACCGCCGGCTCTCACGAACGCACGCGCGGAAGGTACCCATGTCGCCCTTGGTCCTGCACGTCACCGGTGCCCGACCGAACTTTCCGAAGGCGGCGCCGGTCATCGCGGCTCTGAACGCGCGGGGAATCAAGCAGCACCTTGTGCACACGGGCCAGCACTACGACGACCGGATGTCGGAGGTATTCTTCCGCGAGCTCGGCCTGCCGCGGCCCGATGTCAATCTGGGTGTCGGATCAGGTGGGCACGGCAGCCAGACCG
>WLOZ01000147.1 GCA_009699025.1 Actinomycetota bacterium | reverse complement strand
GGACCGATAGGGGTCGTGGATGTCATCAAGCCTGGAGGCCCCCGTGGGCCCTCGTCGCAGGTTGAGCGGCACTAGCGTTCGAGGAGCTCTGGCAACGCTTGGCGGACTCGCCGTCATGCTCATTACCCTCGTCGTCTTCGCCGCTTTGCGGCCGGATGCCTTTCCTACGTGGGCCAACGTTCAGGGGATCCTGGACTCCGTCACAGTCCTTCTCATTCTTGGAGCCGGACTCACAGTCGTTCTCGCTATCGGCGAGTTTGACCTCTCCTTTGCTGCAACTACGGGGCTTTCGGGAGCCGTCGCAGTCTTGGCGGTCGTGCAATGGGGCTGGCCAGTGTGGTTGGGCGTGGCCGCGGCAATTGGGGTCGGGATACTTGTGGGCCTGGGGAACGGTGCGTCCGTCGCCTACGGCCGAGCCCCCGCCTTCATCATCACACTTGCGATCGGCTCCATCGCGCTGGGCATCGAGCGTTTCATCAGCAACGACAAGGTCATCTACGGACTCCCCGAATCGCTGATCTCGCTGGGGCAGGGAAAGATCCTGGGCTTCAGCACGGGCCTCTGGGTGGCGGTCATCGTCACCGTGGGCGTCTTCGTGCTGATGAGATTCACCACCTACGGGCGCCGCGTGCAGGCCATTGGGTCCAATCGGCGGGCGGCCGATCTTGCCGGACTCGCTGTCGCACGCTCCCGAATGATGGCGTTCGTCATCATGGGAGGCATCGCTGGCTTGGGTGGCGTCATCCTGATGGCCAAGGCTTCCCAGTACTTCCCCAACAGCGCGGCGGGGCTGCTCCTTTCTCCCTATGCAGCAGCGTTCTTGGGCGCCGCGGTCATCGGGCGCGGTCGCTTCGGCGCAGTGCCCACGTTTGTCGGTGTCGTCTACATCGGAGTGCTCCAAAACGGAATCACGATGCTTGGTCAACCAGGGTGGGTCGTTCTGCTGGTTCAAGGTGTCGTACTTGCCGCTGCCGTCCTTCTTGCACGGCAGTTCCGGTAGGGGCGATGATCACTGACAGCGTGCACGTAAGAGCCGTGGGACTGACCAAGTCATACGGGGGAATCCGGGCGCTCCGAGAGGGCGACATTGAGATTCGACCTGGCTATTGCACGGGCCTGATCGGCCCCAACGGCGCGGGCAAGAGCACTCTCGTCGGCTGCCTCACTGGCCGGATTTCGTCCGATGCCGGTGAGATCCTGCTCAATGAGTCGCCGGTCAGTTTCCGAAACGCTCGCCAGGCAGTTGACATGGGGGTCGTGGCCGTCCCCCAGGAACTCGCCGTTCCGGCCGGCATGAGCCTCGGACAGTTCGTAGCGCTTGGTTGGGAGCCGAATCGCCTTGGATTTGTTCGGCGGAAGGTCGAGCGATCATCCGCTCAGGAGTGCCTCGCTCGGATCAAGTTGCCGCTCGACCCGGACATGCCAGTGGAGGCCTTGACGCCCTCGCAAGCTCGTGCGGCCCTCATCGCCCAAGCTCTCTATCGGGAGGCACGGGTTCTGCTGTTGGATGAGCCCACAGCAGGAATGAGTCAAGAGCAGGCCGACGTGTTGTGTTCCTTGATGCGCACGCTCTGCGACGAGGGGCTCGCGCTCCTGTTCATCTCGCACAGACTGAGCGAGGTCGAACGTACCTGCGACACGGTCAGCGTGATGCGAGACGGATCCATCATTGACCGAATTGAAGGCACCGATCTCACGGTTGCCGCCATGGTGGAGCACTTGGCCAGTGGCCTTGCGGGCGAGTCTCGTCCGGTCCCCCCTACGCCTGACCTGAGCGACCCATTGATTGTGGTCGAGGGCCTGCCCTTGCAGCATGGCACGGCTTCGTTCACCGTCTATAGGGGTGAGTTGCTAGGCCTCGCAGGACTGCCCAGTTCGGGTGTCGAGGCCGCCTTCCAGGCGATCACCGGAGTCGGTCGGCCGGCCAAGGGAGTAGTAGTGGCTGGTGGACGCTCCATTCGGTCACCCGAGGGGGCGATTAGCGCGGGGGTGGCGTACCTACCCCCAAGCCGCAGCGATTCGGCAATCCTCGATCAGACGGTGACGAGAAACATCGTGCTATCGGCATTGCCGACAATGTCTCGGGCCGGCTTCTTGCGGCAGCGACAGGAGCGTCGTGCCGCTGCACCCGTGGCTGACGCGGTGCAGGTGGCTCCCCTCTTGGACCGAATGATGTCCTCGCTCAGCGGCGGCAACCAGCAGAGGGGTCTGATCGGACGACTGCTGATGACAGGCGCAGACACGATCGTGCTCGAGGATCCGACGCTGGGTGTCGACGTTGCCGCACGTGCAGCCATTCACGACCTGCTCAAGGGGCTCGTGGCGTCGGGCCGCTCGTGCGTCGTTGGCTCGTCCGAGCCGGAGGAACTGGCCCTGCTGTGCAATCGGGTGTTGATTTTCCGATCGGGTCAACTGGTCCAGGAGCTGACAGGCGCCGAAGTGACAGAGCGACGAATCATTCACGGAATCACCAGCCACGAGAAGGTGAGTTGATGGATATGAGTTCTCAAGACCCGTTCTTTGTCGCGGGCTTTGACGTGACTGCCGACGCCGATACTGAGTTCAATCAGTGGTACGACACGGTGCATATTCCCGATGCCCTAGGCATCGGTGGGTTTCGTTCAGTGACGCGGTTGGTACGAGCCGGTGAGTACGACAACACGTTCGGTCCCAAGTACCTCAACCTGTACCAGGTGAGCAGTCAGTCGGACTTCGAGGCGGGCTGGGATACCGACTACCGTCGCGCGTCAAGCGCCGACTTCAACCGCTGGGGCCCCGCATTGAGCAATGGCCACGTGGGCCTCTATGTCCCCTTCGAAAGGTGATGTGACATGTCTGGACTCGAGTTCCACCCATTTCTGTCGGCAGAGTTCGTTCTCGACCAATCAGTCATGACCGTGGGAGTTGGCTGTGGCGTCACCACGCGCATCACAGTGACATGGTCGGTTGTGAAGCACCCCGAGGGAGTGGTGCTGATCGACACAGGCATGTGCAAGGAAGTCATCACAGACGCGGACACGGCATGGGGCACCGGCGAGGAACGGCTCGGAGTCCCGATCATGCATAGCGGGCAGGAGATCTCTGCACAGCTCGCGAAGATCGGGCTAGTGCCCGCCGATGTGAGGTACGTCGTGCACACCCACCTGCATGGAGATCACGCGGGTGGAAACCTTGATGTGCCGCAGGCAACCTTCATCGCCCAGCAGGACGAATTCGACTACGCGCTCGGCCCCGACATCCCCACGATGGTTCGTGAGTACCCGGTCGACCAAATCGGCATCGGCGTGCTCAACTTCCAGACGATTAACGGCGACCTTGACCTCTTTGAGGACGGCAGCATCAAGATCATGAAGACTCCTGGCCACACTCCAGGTCACTCATCGGTCCTGCTGAACCTGAAGGACACCGGGCCCGTCATCGTGTCTGGCGATGCTATGTGGACTCACGAGATGACCGACGAGATGATGATGCCGGGCATCTGTTGGTTCGCCTCGGACTACGTCAAGAGTCGTCGCAAGCTGGCGAATCTGCAGGAAGACAAAGATGCCAAGTGGTTCTTCCCGCACGACCCTGACACCTTCAAAAAGGGCTTCTGGGAAGAAGCCAAGGTGTACACGTGAGCCGAATCATCGATACGTGGGTGGTGCCGAATCCGCCGGAGATCGCAAGAAAGTGGCCCCCTCACCTCGCACATGTCTTCAAGGTCTTTCGCCGAGAGCACATGCTGGCAGGGACGACCGTGGAGGAGTTCCTCGAGTCGATGGATGCCTCGGGAGTGGCAGTCTCGATCCTCACGGGATTGGTCGAAGACTCCTTCACGATCTCCAACGACGACGTTGCTCAATGGGTGAGTCACGCACCTGACCGCCTCCAGGGGCGAGCATGTGTCGACCCACGTTCGCCAGCCCTTGCGGTGGCTGAACTCCGCAGGTCTGTGGAGGAGCTTGGATTCCGCTCGTTGCAGGTTCTTCCCTACGCCTTCGGACTGCCCTTCGACGACCGCTTGTACTACCCGTTGTACTCAGCCTGTGTCGAATACGGCATTCCCGTCGTCACTCAAGTGGGGCATACCGCCTCGCTTCTTCCCAGTGACCCCGGTCGCCCCATTTACCTCGATCGAGTGGCACTCGACTTTCCTGATCTCGTCATTGTGGGCGGGCACATCGGCTGGCCCTGGACCGATGAGATGATCGCCATGGCCCTCAAGCATCCGAATGTCTATATCGAGACGTCGGCTCATCTTCCTCGGCGCTACCCGCCGGCCTTTGTCGATTTCCTGAGGGGACCGGGCGCGTCCAAGTGCCTTTTTGGCACCGACTGGCCGTGGATTGATCCGGCCGGCGCACTACGACAGGTGTCTGAGTTGGGCCTGTCGGCTGACGGCGAAGAGGCCTTCCTGTCGTCGAACGCCGCCCGCGTGTTCGGGATCTCACTGCCATGAATGTCGCGAGCCTCCTCGAGTCAGCTCGGCTCCGCTATGGAGACCGCTTGGCGGTCAGCGACGCCAGCCGGTCGTTGACCTACAGCGAGTACAGCGGACGGGCAGAAGCGGTGGCCACTGCACTGAGGTCGTCGGGCCTGGGCTCGTCACATCGGGTGGCGGTTCTGCTTCACAACAGTGTCGAGTACGCCGAGGTGATCTTCGGAATCGCTCTGGCCGGCCTGACAGCGGTCCACATTTCATACCGACTCACTCCGGCAGAGATGGCCTACCTGCTGGAGAACTCCAACGTCGGCATGATCATCTACGACAAGGAGCTCGAAGGAGTCGTCGCCGAGATCCGAGAGCGGTTCGGGTACGAGCCAGCGGTGAGCGACGTTGTGGTGGGTGGTGAACCACAGTTGAAGCACTCGGCGGCATTTGAGGGCTGGATCCTCGCCCAAGGGCTCGGCGTACTGTCGCAGGCGCCAACTGAGATCGGCACCTTCTACATCGGCTACACCTCAGGAACGACCGGGCGGCCCAAGGGAGCCGTCATTACGCATGATTCGCGAGTTCTCACCGCGACCATGGCGTGTCTTGAATACGGGTTCTCTGACGGCGAGACCACCTTGATGTTCACGCCTATGCATCATGGTGGGCCACTTGTCTTCGTCCTCACTCCCCTGGTCGTCGGGGGTCACTTGCGGGTGATGCGTCACTTTGACGAGGAGGAGGTGGCGTGGAACGCCCAGCAGTACCCCTCGTCGAACGCCTTCGCCGTCCCCACCATTCTGACTCGGATGACCGACTCGCCCGCCGACGTGCTGGGCCAATGCCGTGACAGGCTCCGAGTGATTGTCTCCAACGCGGCTCCCTTGGCGACGAGCACGAAGGAGACGCTCCTTTCAGAGATGCCAGCGGTTCAGCTGCATGAGTTCTACGGCTCCACGGAGGCCGGAATTGTCACCAACCTTCGGCCCAGCGACCAGAGCCGCAAGGTGCGCTGCGCCGGCCAACCCTTCTTGCTCAATCACGTGGAGATTCTCGGCGACGACGGGAATGAAGTCCCCGCCGGAGAAGTGGGCCGGTTGTTCTCTCGCAGCCCGTACCTGTTCGGCGGCTACCTGAACCTCCCGGAGGCAACGGCCTCGGCCTACCAACGGGGCATGGTGGGCGTGGGGGATCTCGCGACGAAGGACGACGAGGGCTTCGTCTACATCGTGGATCGAGAGTCAGACATGATCCTGTCGGGTGGCGTCAACATCTATCCGCGTGAGATCGAGGACGCTCTCCTGCTGCATCCCGAGATT
>WLOZ01000146.1 GCA_009699025.1 Actinomycetota bacterium | reverse complement strand
GTCGACTACCTGCAACTCATGACCAGCGGTCGCAAGGTCGAGTCGCGCCAGCAGGAGGTCAGCGAGTTCTCGCGCCAGATGAAGCTGCTCGCCAAGGAGCTCGAGGTTCCGGTGGTCGCCATCTCGCAGCTCAACCGTGGTCCCGAGCAGCGCACCGACAAGAAGCCGATGCTGTCCGACCTCCGCGAGTCGGGATCGCTCGAGCAGGACGCCGACCTCGTCATTCTTATCAGCCGCGAAGACGCCTACGAGCGCGAATCGCCGCGCGCCGGCGAGGCCGACTTCATCGTCGCCAAGCATCGCAACGGACCCACGGGCAACATCACCGTGGCCTTCCAGGGCCACTACTCGAGGTTCGTCGACATGGCGTCGACGTAGTGATGACGAGTCTCGATTCTGAGACATTCCGCGAGTATTCTGAGACTCGCCGGCTCCGATACTGCGCCTAAGGTCTCTGAGGGCCTGCGCTCCGGAGTCCGTCCCCCTCGATAGTGACGTGGTTGTCGTCTTCGTCTTCGTCATTGAGCCAGTGGGCGCCCGGCGGAAGGGTGTTCCGGGGACTTGCACGGCCCGAAGCAACAAATCCTGCCTCGCCAAGGGATACGTCAGACACTGCGGCAACATTCGTCAGCTCATCGTTGTCCCAGGGCAACAAAGTAGGTCGAATAGACGGGCGAGCCGATGGCCAACCCCTAGCCCCACTATCTACGTCGAGCCTCAGCCAGCCTCAGAATCGGCACGCCTCATCAGTAGTGAAATGAGGTGCCGACTCTGGCACTCGGTGCCTCACTTCAGAAGCGAAGGCTCAACTGTCTTAGACCGCGGTAGAACGTCCGGAGACGAGTGCGGCAACGACCACCTCGTTGCGGCCCCTCACGGCACGTCTCTGGAACACCGGCTGGCCTCAGTCTGACTCGAGGACACCGTGCACCAGAGGCCCGCTCGCTAGCCGAGCTTCGAGTGGGCTCGATAGATGCCACCTGGATGACTGCTGGTGCTACTCCTATTCGGAGCAAAGGCCTAGCTCTACCGCTACCACGCCGGGGGCAGGCTCCGGCAGCGATCGATTATTCCTAGAAAGGTGGGATCCGTCTCTGGGATTGTGTAGTAGTCAAGAAGGAATGCGCGCACACCGGCTTCAGCTATCACTCCCAAGCCGGCAGCACGCCCTGGTGGGAACGGCAGGATGTTTGCCAGCATGGGCGCAAACTGCAGTTCTCCAAAGTCACGCCAGTAGTTTCCATGTAGGGGTTCGGAGAAACCAATATCTGGCTGATACAGGCCGAACTTGCGCCATCCTGCCGCGTGCTTGGGGGTGATCTCACTCATCATGCCCAGAAGCTCAACCCCTTGGGCAGACGCTTCAGAGATGCAGAAATCCGAGACAGCGCGCGTGATGGACGGAATCCATCGATCCGGCATCAACGGCCGGAACTCCTTCCGGACGCTCGTAAAGTGCCTGCTCACCGTCCTGCGCGCCAAGTTGGTGGCGAATACTAGCTCGCCGCACGGCACACCATTGAGCACCAGCAGCCACTGGTGCTCAATGATGCGGGCTGCCGCTGAACCGCCGCTCCAGGCCCTCTGGAAGTCCTGCGTCGCTTCCGCGTATAGGTCGCCAAAGTGTTCGATGTGAATCGAAGAGAGTTGCGCGAGCGCCTCTCGTGTCGCGCCTGGAAGCACGTCAACGAAACCAAGCCCGCCGTCTCCCAACGGTGTCACGTCATCGGGCAGCGACCACTTCACTCCTACTCTCGACTCCTTCTGCGCATCTCGGCGGCCCGCTCCGCGAGTTCTGTGAACCCCTCACTGTCGACGATGGCTGCGACCGACTCAGCTCGCTTGGTCGAGTTGATCTCGACTGTGAGTCGCTTGACCTCGACCTGCAGGGTTCGCTCACGCTCGGCGACCTTGTGCGACATGATCTGGAAAGTTTCAGCCAGCGTTGTGATCTCGTCCTTGTAGCGCGAACCGGTGATCTCATGGAGATCAAGGTTGTAGTCACCATCAGCGATACGGGCCGATTCCTTCGTCAACTTGCGAATGGGACGAACGATTCGTGTGGCGACCAGCCACACTAGGACGACGAGGATGATGTAGATGCCAAGGAGCACCGGCAGCACCTGACGGACGGCCTTGGCGCGAACCTCCGACACGTACTCAAGTGAGATGTCCTGCCCGATGCCCCCTACAGACTGCCCGTTAGCGTCGAGAATCGGGGCGTACACCGACATCCACGATCCGTAGGCGTCGGTGTACGCGGGCTCCTCGGTGGTCTGAGTTAGGCCCTGCGCCATGAGATTGTACGTCGACGTTTCGGTCACGTTGCTCAACGGAATTTTGTAGTGGTACCCAGTTTGGGGAGATCGGTAATAGCCCGAGGACACGGCCGTGTAGAGGAGGCCGTCCTTGGGGTCCTTGAACCACGAGTAGGTACCAGAGTCTACGACCTGGTAGATGTTGTAGAAACGCTTCGCCAAGTCCCGATACAACTGGCTGTCTGGGTAGCCAAACCCCGACTTGTCGGCCGGGTCGGGCACGGCGGGCACGGTTGCGACGAGTTCGGCGAATGCTGCTCCGTCGATCGTCGTGGCAGATCGTTCAACCTGGCCACGCAACTGCTGTCCGAGTTGATCGAGTGCTGCTTGAGACGCGAACTGCACAACCCAGAAGGAGACAACGACAAAGACGATCGTGAACAGCGCCACGAAGGTTCCTATGACCTTGACCCGCAGGGAGATGTAGATGCCGTTTCTCACCTTCGTCTTTGCTGATTCGGGGACGGTCTGTTCAATTTCGGCGACTGGTTGCGTTGTCACTGAGTGTCCTCATGCTCTCTCTACTGGATGCGACCGTGAGTGGTATTAATGTCGAGGCCCATCGTGCGGTTTTGCTTCTTCCGACGGAGTCGCCAGTTGGTAAGACTGTCCTCCCAGCCCTTTACAACCTTCCAAGAGAAGAAGGCTCCAGCCACTCCGATTATTGCCGCGACGATACCGGATATCCACAGGCGATTGAGGGTGATTCCTATAATCATTACTGGTGCTGACATGACGAGTCCGACGGCCACCGGCATCAGGTTGACGATGAACGACACCCTCGTACGACGCTCATCGGGCACGAGCGAGAGTGCCCCGCGTCGGGCGTTTTCATCAAGGCTCCAGCGAGGCAGTCGCCACATGACAATGGCGGCGACCAGCAAAGCGAGCGACGAGATCCCCAAGCCGAGGGTCAACACCACTGCGGCAGCAATGGTTGCCACCGGCAGGATGAACAGGGTGCCTTGGACATCCCACTTTTCCGCGATGCGCTCGGCAAGGAAGTGCTGAATCGCCCAACAGGTACTGAGGGCTCCGAGCCAGGTGGCTGCGAAAATCATTTGAAGGGTTGCAGCGTCGCGTCCGACGATTTCACCGACCCCGACGCTGTAGCCCAAGATCACCGTGCTGCCCGCGATGAAGGTCAGTGTTGAGGCCGCCACCAGCGACCGCCAGACCGGGACCCCGTTGATGAATTCGGCCGCCGACTTGAGGGAGTCGCCATAGCCCTCTCGGCGGGTGGCTTCGCCAGCAGACGATCTGCCCCGCATCGCACGGGGCAGCCACAGCCCGATGACCACGCAGACGACAGGCACGATTAGGAGGAGATTCGTGAGCTTGATATTGAAGTTGCTGAACAGGACTGGTGTCACGAGGGCGACGGCTAGCCCCGACAATTGTCCGAGATAGGTCCAGGCCACGAGCCACCCGAAGATCTTCCGGCCCTCTGCCACGTTGAACTCGTCCCCGGCCAAGCTCCAGATGAGCAGGGGCATCAGGTAGTTGAGCTGGTCAGCCAGGATCCAGATGACTCCGGTGGCGATGATTGGCACGACCCCACCTATGAGGCACGACAGTGCCACTCCGAACAGGAGCGCATACGTGAGCGATGCATAGCGGATGACACGCAGCCGCGCCGCACCATCGACGAGACGGAACTGCAAGAGTCCGAGCATAATGAGCCCTAGGCCGCCCAGCGGGTACATGATGAGCAGCACTCCGGTTCCGGCCAGCGAGATCATCTCACTGGCCGCCACCACCTCGGTGATGAAGCCCGCGAAGAAGATAGCTACCAAGGCCACAGCCATGGGCCAAGCGCGACGCTTGAGCGAGACTGTCACCATCTGAGCGCGGAATTCGCCGGCCTCGCGCTTCTCGATGGGGCGTGCCGGAACTGGTGCTGCCCTGTCGCCGGAGGCAGATTCGGCCTTGCGTGGTGCCATGAAGGCCCAGGGATCCTCTTCGGCCCCGTCGCTGGAGGCAGCGACTACCTTGGGCGGCGCTATGAAGCCCCGGGGATCGGGTTCGACGTTGTCGCCGGAGGCTGTGTCGGCCTTAGGTTTCGCTGTGAAGCCCCAGGGATCCGGTTCGACGTTGTCAGTCATGGTGGCGACTACTCGGCGACGCGCTGGGCGATGATGCGAATCGGCCACCATTGTCGAGCTGGCCGGCTAGATGCCCGCGCGTAGCGCCGGTGTCGGTATCTCCGCGGCAGGAGATGTCGGTGGACACTAGCTCACTCCTCATTGTGGTTCGCCTCACCGGCTAACACCTCCGTCGTGGCGTCGTCCGGTTGACGATTCTGTCATGCATGTGTTGGGCATAAGTTGGCCACTAAATTCAGTGCGGGTGGGGCTCTTGGGTGCTAACAGGTCGCTCTCTTGCGCAAGACCCGAATCTATCACGGGACTCTAGAGAGCGCTGTTGGTCGGTGGCGTGGGGACTAGCCGGACCGGCGAGAATCCACACCAGTGACGTGAGTCGTGCAGGAGTACCGACTACGTGGAGGGCAGCATGCTGCGCATGAGGGTGTCGGTCGATCGATCGATGAGCTCATCGGCATCGACCGGGCCGTCGAACAGGTCGAACATGTGCGAGAGGGCCTCGAAGTGAAGGGGCGCCACCGCGCCTTGGGCGAGAAACCACAGCTCTCGAATCCTCGTGTCGCGGATGATGCCGGCTTCGTGAAGTTGCCTCAGCAGCACGACGGTCTCCACGAATCGCTCGCCGAGGCCCGTCTCACCGACGATCACCATGCGCTGGGCCTCATCGATGGCCTCGTGGTGAAGAAGGTCCCCCAGCGCCGGGTGGCGCGAGCTGGCCACCATGAAGCCGCGCACCGTGGCTCGCAGTCGACCGAGATCAGTGGTGGCCGCACACTTGGAAATCTCGTGATCGAAGTCAGCGATGAATAGGTCGACGCCACGGCCCACAGACGCACGGAACAGCTCGCTTTTGGGGCCGAACCGCTTCGAGACGGTCTCGTGGCTGAGCCCCAGCTCGGCGTTGAGGCCTCGTACCGACATCGCGGCGTAGCCGCTCGCCGCGAACGCTGCGAGAGCCTTCTCGAGGATGACCTCATCGCTGAGTAGCGGCGGGCGGCCTCGGGCGGTCATGGTCAAAGGTTGACACATGCCAAGGAATCTGTCTACATTGGCACTTGCCAACCAATCTCTTGACGAAACGAGCGCCCAATGAGTCGTCGACTTCCGCTGTGCGCCACAGCCTGCGTGGCCGTGCTTCTTGCCGCCTGTGGCAGTTCGCAGTCCACCAGCACCACGACCTCGGCCTCGCCGACGGGCTCGGCGAGCGCATCGGCAACCGCGACGAACCAGCACATCTTCGAGGCAGATCACTTCGCGCCCGATGCCATCGTGGGTGCCGTCGTCAATGAGGACTGCACGCTCAGCGGCGGCACCAAGACAACCTGCGCGAG
>WLOZ01000145.1 GCA_009699025.1 Actinomycetota bacterium | reverse complement strand
TTAAACGAGTCTGAGTACGCGGCGCAGCGGTCGAGTTCGAGGCCGGTGCGGGCCGCGAGGGCCCGGACCGCCTCGGCCTTGGCGGGTCCGTGCAGGGGGTGGCCGACGAGCTTGCCGGTGTATGCGCCGTCGACGATCTCCGAGACCGTGCCCAGCGCGCCCGTGAGCCCGAGACGCTGGGCCATAATCGTGGCGAGTTCCATGGGGGCCGCGGTGACGAGCCATACCCGCTGGCCGGCGTCGAGATGGTTCTGGGCAAGGGCGAGGGTTCCGGGCCACAGCTTGTCGACCATGATTTCGTCGAAGATCTCGATGCCGAGCTCGACTACCTCCGACACACGGCGCCCGGCGACGAACCCGAGAGCTGACTCGGTGGCCGAGGCCATGTCGTCGATGTCCTCGGCGCCAGAGGTGACGAACTTGATCTGCTTCCAGGCGAAGTCAGCGACCTCGGGCACCGTGAAGAAGCGTCTCACCGCTAGCCCGCGGGCTAGATGGAAAATGCTGGCCCCCCGGACGATCGTGTTGTCGACGTCGAAGAAGGCGGCTGCGGTGGGATCGGCCTTGACGGGCTCAGTGGGCTCGGGGTCGGGGTCGGCGAGTGTGACGGCCGCTGCACTTGCCTCGCCGGCGACGCGATAGAGGTCGGCGAGTTCAGTGGGGCGCGCCGACTTCATGAAGTCAGTCTACGGTCGGGTCCCTATGCCACACTCGAACTCATGGTGCACACGGTTGCTGACGTCCTCGCGGCCACTGCCCGGCGCACTCCCGACGGAGTGGCCCTCGTGCACGCGGGTGCGCACATCACGTGGGCTGCTCTCGACACCCGAGTAAGCGCCTTCGCCCACGGCGCCCGCGAGCGTGGCCTGCGCGCGGGAGACCGCGTGGCCCTGGTCCTGGCCAACCGCACGGAGTTTGTGGTGGCCCACTACGGCGCCATTCGTGCCGGGCTGGTGTCGGTTCCGATCAACCCCCAGCTCACCTCCCACGAGCTGGCCCAGCGCACCCACGACACTGCGCCGTCGCTCGTGATCTGCGATGCCTCCAGCGAGGTTGCCGTGCGTGAGGCGCTCATGACCAACCAGATCGGAACCTCCGGAGTGATCGCGGTGGGCAGCCCGGGCTGGGGCGACCTCATCCGGCCCGATCGTGTAGCGGTGCCCGCCACGGCGCCTGCCCCCGAGTCGATTGCCCTGCTGATGTTCACCGCCGGCACCGACGGTCGTGCCCGGGCGGCCATGCTGAGCCACCGCGCCATGCTGGCGGCGGTCGAGCAGTTCGGCGCGCTCGACCCCCAGCCGCTCGCGCACGACGACACCATGCTGCTGTCGCTGCCTCTGGTTGACCCGCAGGCGCTGAACGGGCTGCTGGGTCTCGCGGTGTCGGTGGGCGCCACCGTGGTGCTCGAGCGTCGACTTGACCCCGACGACGCCTTCAGCCTGCTCGAGCGTGAGGGTGTCTCGGTGGTCGCAGCGGCTCCCTCGCTGTTCACCGACTGGACCTCGCGCCCCGAGGTAGTTCAGGCGCTTCGTGGGGTGCGACTCATCGCCTCGGGGCAGGCAGCCATGTCGCCGGCTGTGTCGTCGCAACTGCTGACCCTCACCGGGCAGCGAGTCTGGGAGGGCTACGGCATGGTCGAGGCGACTGCCCTGATCACCTCCACGTCTGGGCTGCCCTCCTCGGCCGGCAGCGTCGGCAGGGCGCTTCCCGGAATCGAGCTTCGCGTCCTCGACGTCGACGGTGACGACGTCGACGAGGGTGACCCCGGAGAGGTGATGGTGCGCGGCACCACGCTGTTCAGCGGGTTCTGGCCCGACGGAGTCAACGGGCCCGGTCCCGACGGCTGGTTCGACACCCGAGACGTGGCGTACCTCGACGACGACGGCGACCTGCACCTCGTCGACCGCCGCCACGACCTCATCGTGGTGAACGGGTTCCCGGTGTACCCGCGCGAGGTCGAGTCGGTCATCGCGATGCTCGACGCCGTGGCCGAGTGCGCCGTGGTGGGGGTTGACCATCCATCGTCAGGTCAAGCGGTCATGGCGCTCGTGGTGGCGGTGCCAGACTCGGCTTTGAGCGCCGATGAAGTGCTGGTCCACTGCTCGGTGCGGCTCGCCCGATTCAAGCGTCCCACGATCGTCGAGTTCGTCGACCAGTTGCCGCACGTGGCGTCGGGAGCCATCGAGCGTCACCGCCTTCGGAGCCTGCGGTGAATACCCCGGCAGTCCGCGTGACCCTCATCGGCCGTCCTGGGTGCCATCTCTGCGATGACGCACGCACCGTGATCTCGAGTGTCTGCTCCGATCTCGGTGTGCTGTGGGACGAGCGTTCGATCAACGACGACCCTGAGCTCTACGACCGCTACTGGGAGCAGATTCCAGTGACCCTCGTCGATGGCGCACCGCACGATCTCTGGCGAGTCGACCCCGCTCGCCTTCGACGCGCTCTGACGGGTGAACCAGCCCCTTCCCGCTAATTCCCGCTACTCCATGCGAAAGCGTCACACCACCGGGGGCGGATTGACGCTTTCGCATGGAGTAGCGAGTCAGTTTGAGCGTGTGTGGTGGCTTCCCGGAATGGGCTCGAGGGCGTGCCGCAGTGTCGGGCTCCGTACCTCCAGCCGGTCACGGGCCGGCCCCGAGAGACTCAACGCTGGGGAAATCCTCCGATAATCGGACGTGAGCGTCCGTTGTGTATTCGGGTGCACGTTCACAAGCGCCTAGGCTCTGGGTATCCGCCCACGACGTTCGGGAGCCTGTGTGTCAGTGTCACGCTCCGTCCGACCCGACTCCGACGGCCTGATGCCGCGCCGAGGCGGGCCGTTGGCCGTGGTTCCCGAGGCCACCGTGGCCCGTCTTCCCCTCTACCACCGCGCCCTGGTGGCGATGTCCGAGCGCGGTGCCACCACCGTGTCGAGCGAGGAGCTCGCCCTCGCGGCGGGGGTTACCAGCACCAAGTTGCGCAAGGATCTCTCGCTTCTCGGTTCGTACGGAATTCGAGGCGTTGGCTACGAGGTTGACTATTTGCTGTACCAGATCTCCCGCGAACTCGGGCTAACCCAGGACTGGCCGGTTGCCATCGTGGGCATTGGCAATCTTGGTCGTGCCCTCGCCAATTACGGCGGGTTCAGCTCGCGGGGCTTCCGCATCGTGGGGTTGCTCGACGCTGACCCCGAGAAAATCGGCGACAAGATCGGCTCCGGAGCGATGGTCGAGGTACGACCCCTCCACGAACTCGAATTGCTGGTCCGTGACAGCGGCGTGCTGATCGGCGTGATTGCCACACCCGCACATGCGGCGCAGGACATCTGCGATCGTCTCGTCGCCGCGGGCGTTCGCAGCATCATGAACTTTGCTCCCACCGTGGTCTCCGTAGCGCCCGGCGTCTCGCTGCGCTCTGTCGACCTCGGCCTCGAATTGCAGGTGCTCGCCTTTCACGAGCAGCGCAAGATTGGCCGCGAGAAGGTGCGCTCGTGACCACTCTCCCTGTCCACCGCACCGCATCACCATCACCAGCACGGGAGTGCATCCAGTGAGCACCCGTTCCCCCAAGGCACCGACCACCGTCAGCCGTCCGGCTGCGTCGTCGAAGCCTGCCTCCAGCACCACACGAACCACGTCCACGGCGAAGCCTGCGGCGGTGAAGCCTGCGGTCGCAAAGCCTGCGGTCGCAAAGCCTGCGGCGGCAAAGCCGGTCGCCAAGCCTGCCGTCTCAGTCTCGCTTGCCGAGATCGAGGGGGCTGCTGCTGCGGCCGAAGCGCTGGCTGCGCCGGTGAGTGTCGCCGCTCCTGCTGCTAACGACACGGCAGCGGCGATAGCGGCCCTGCTACCCACTCCTCCGCGTCGCGTCGATGGCGTCTCCAGCCCGAACGAGTACCGGCCAGGACTTGGCTCGGTCGCCCTCGCCTCGGCGGGCCCCGGCGACCCCGACCTCGTGTCGGTGCGCACGGCGACCCTCCTCGGTGCGGCTGACGTGATCCTGGCTGACACCTCAGCCCTGCCAGTCGCCGAGAGGTTCGCCGGCCGGAGAACCACCATCACGCCACTCGTCGACGCCGAGGGACTTCCGCTCGAGCCGGCAGCGCGGGTCAAGGCAGCGGTCGATTTGGCCCGGGCCGCCCTGTCGGTAGTGCGACTTCTGGGCAGCGACCCCACGACCGACAGCACCTGGGCGGTGGAGGCTGCCCTCCTGGCTAAGGCCAAGGTCCCCTTCGAGGTGAGTCCCGGGGTGTCACTCGTCAGTGGGGTCACCACGCACGCCGGTATCCCGCTCACCGGGGGTAAGTCTCGCGAGGTTCGCATCATCGATATCGACGACGCCGTAGTTACGTGGTCTGACCACGCCGACAGTCGGGTCACCCTCGTGATTCTCAATGCGGCCGACCAGGCATCTGATATCGCGCGGGCGCTCGTCGAGGCCGGTCGCCGCGACGACACGCCGGTTGCCATCACGCGCGATGGCACCACCGTTGAGCAGCGCACGATCTCCTCGACCCTCGCCGATCTACCGGCCGCCATCAAGGCCTCGCGTCAGAGTGGTCCCGGCTTGCTCGTGATCGGCGAGCCGGTGGCCCGTCGGGCAGCCCTCTCGTGGTTTGAAAGTAAGCCGCTGTTCGGCTGGCGTGTGCTCGTGCCGCGCACCAAGGAGGCGCAGCCTGGCCTCACTGACCACCTCCGACGCTACGGCGCTGTCGCGGTCGAGGTGCCCACGATCTCAGTTGAGCCACCCCGCACTCCGCAGCAGATGGAGCGCGCGGTGCACGGTCTGGTCTCCGGGCGCTACCAGTGGATCGTGTTCACCAGTGTCAACGCGGTGCGAGCGCTGCGCGAGAAGTTTGAGGAGTACGGCCTCGACTCGCGCGCGTACTCGGGCCTGCGTATCGCCGCTGTGGGTGCCGACACCGCCGAGGCGCTCGAGCAGTTCGGTGTTCGGGCCGACCTCATGCCCAGCGGAGAGCAGTCGACCAGTGCTCTGGTCGACGAGTTCCCTGAGTTCGACGACATCGTCGACCCGATCAACCGGGTCTTCCTGCCCCGGGCCGACATCGCCACCGAGGGACTCGTCGCGGGCCTCACCGAGCTGGGCTGGGAGGTTGACGATGTCACGGCGTACCGCACAGTGCGGGCCGC
The DNA here is from genome assembly GCA_009699025.1 of Actinomycetota bacterium. The sequence goes on along the minus strand of WLOZ01000145.1, from coordinate 635 downwards.
GCCGCCGCCCGCGGAGACTCGCGAGTCGATCAAGAGCGGTGGCTTCGACGCGGTCCTGTTTACCTCGTCGAGCACCGTGCGCAACCTAGTCGGAATCGCGGGCAAGCCGCACCCCACCACGGTGGTGGCCTGCATCGGCCCGCAGACCGCTAAGACTGCTGAGGAGCACGGTTTGCGCGTCGATGTGCGATCGGAGACCTCGCACGTGTTCGCGCTGGTCGAAGCTCTGGCTGAGCATGGCGAGAAGCTAAGACTGGCGGCGGCTGACGCGGGGGAGTCGACCTGGCGTCCCAGTCGACGCCGCGGCGGCACCCGTCGGCGCACCACCTAGTCGTGGGCCGAGGAGAGTTGCTGTGAGCGATCGCACCACGGTGCACCTGCTGCGCCACGGGGAGGTTCACAACCCCACGGGCGTGCTGTACGGGCGGCTGGAGGATTTCCATCTCAGCGACCTCGGTCGGGCCATGGCCGAGCGGGTGGGCGAGTACCTGTCCGGCCGCGACATCGCGGCCGTGTATGCCTCGCCGCTCGAGCGTGCGCAGGAGACAGCGTTGCCTATCGCGGCGGCGCACTCGCTCGATATTCGCACCAACGTCGACCTCATCGAGGCTGCCAATGTGTTTGAGGGGCAGCGC
>WLOZ01000144.1 GCA_009699025.1 Actinomycetota bacterium | reverse complement strand
TCGGGGTGTCGATCGAGGCCGAGCTCGGCCACCACGGTGCGTGCGAACGATGACGCAAGGAAGTCGGTGAGCACGTACGTGCCTGGCTCGTCATCGAACACCGCGCGTAGGCGCTCGACCCCGGCGTACACGTCGTAGCAGTGCGATCCGCCGAGTCGGGGCACGCCCCGCGACTCACACACCGCGTCGATGGCCCCGTACGAGCCACAGTCGGCGTACGCCACGGCCAGTGCCGAGTAGCGCGGCGCGAGCTCGCCGAGCAGTCGGTCGACCTCGGGGGCGATCCGCTCTGGCCGGTTGTGCAGCAGCGGGGGCAGCGGGTAGAGGTCGATGTCCCAGCCGCGAGCGTTCGCTATCTCGGTGATGTCGGAACTCAGGGCGCCGCAGGCCACGACCGCGACCGCGCCCGACGACCTAGACGGGGAAGGCGAGCTCATCGATGAACCGATCGTTGAAGTCGGTGCGGTCGCTGAGCTCCATGTAGTGGATCTCATCAAGTAGCGAGTTGGCGCCGTGCCGCTCGGGCAGGCTCAGCAGCACCATCTTGGCGCCCTCGCCGGCCACATTTCCTGCGCTCACGATGCGCAGCACCGGTAGCGCCGGCACGAGACCAATGCTGATCGCGTTGCGCGGCGACAGGTACGTGCCGAACGAGCCAGCGAGCAGCACCTGTTGCACGTCGGCCTCGGTGGCGCCGAACTCCTCAAGAAGCAGCCGCCACCCGGTGCTGATGGCAGCCTTGGCAAACTGCAACTCGCGAATGTCGCGCTGGGTGAGAACCACGGGGTCGCCCCCGGTTTCGTCTTCGGTGGCTAGCAGGAACATACGCTCACCGGCGACCTCCACGAGCCGAGCAGCGAGATCGGGACGCAGCTCGGCGGCGCCCTCGGCCGAAATGTAGCGCCCGCTCGCGTCGATGAGCCTGACCCGTACCAGCTCGGCCACGGCGTCGACCAGACCCGAGCCACAGAGTCCGACAGCCGGAACATCGCCGATCACGCCGCACGCGATGCCGTCGTCGGAGATGACCACCGTCTCGATCGCGCCGGGGGCAGCACGCATACCGTTGCGAATCGACGCCGCTTCGAAGGCCGGCCCGGCCGGAGCAGCGGTGGCCATGAGTCGCTCGCCATCGCCCAGCACGATTTCACAGTTGGTGCCCACGTCGATGAAGAGCCGAAGTCGCTTGTCGCGGTCCATGCCAGAGGCCAGTGCTCCGGCCACGATGTCGCCGCCCACGTAGGCGCCGAGTGCCGGCAGCACAGCGGCACGCGCGGCGGGGTGGAGCGATAGTCCGAAGTCGGTGGCGCGCAGCCCCGGGTAGCTCGCGCTCGCCATGATGAACGGTGCGACGCCGAGGGGCTCAGGGTCGATTCCGAGCAGCAACTGCACCATGGTGGCATTTCCAGCCAGCGTGACCTCGTAGATCTGTCGAGCATCGATGCCACCCTCGGCGCACGTTTCGGCCACGAGCTCGGCAAGCGTCTCGCGCGCGAGTGCCTGAAGCCTGGGGAGGGCCTCGGGGTCGAGCATCGTGGCACTGATGCGGCTGATGACGTCGGCGCCGAAGGGCTGCTGCTTGTTGAGCATCGACGCCACCGCCACCGGCGTGCCGGTGGTGACGTCCATGAGGTTGGCCACCACGGTGGTGGTGCCCAGGTCGATGGCGACGCCGTAGGCGACGGCGGTGGTGTCGCCTGCCTCGAGGCCGATGAGGTCCTCGTCGACGATGACCACCGTGACCTTCCAGTCGGCCGCCCTGAGGTCGCGGCCCAGGGTGGCGATGACGGCCGGGTCGACGCTCAGCTCAAAGTCGTCGACCGCGTCGAGCACCCTCTGCAGGTCGGTGCGCTGGTCGACGAGCGTGGGCTCAACCAACTCGACGTACCGCTTCTGAATCGCCGGCCGCAGAATGACTTGACGACCTACTCCGACGGTGGCCGCCTTGGGGCGGGTGGTGAGCGGGGGAACCTCGATGCGAAGGTCGGAGGCCGCTGCCGCGACGCAGGCGAGGCGCCATCCGTCGCGAAGCCGGTCGGCGTCGAGTGCGCGGATATCGAGTCGCGAGATCGGAACCGCGCCCTCGGTCACGCGCACGATGCACTTCTTGCACGTTCCGTGCCCGCCACAGGTCGAGTCGATTGCGATGCCGTTCCAGCTCGCGGCATCGAACACCGTGACGCCCGCTGGAACGCGCACAGACTTGCCCGACGGGTCGAAGGCGAGCGTCACCCTCGACGGTGCCGCGGCGAGATCGGGTTGCGACTCCGGCTCGGTGGGGGTGGGTGACGCAGGGGTCACGACGTTGCCGCTGCGGCCTGACGGGCGCGGTGCGCGGCGATCCAGCTAGCGCCCCACTCGTCGGTGCCCTTCATCAGGTCTCCGGCGCGCACTGCCCGCACGATGCTCTCGGTGCGGCAATCCATGATCGCGCTGGTGAGGCCCACGGTCATGGCCATGGGCAGGAACACTGCGGCGATCGTGTGGCGATCGGGCATGCCGAACGACACGTTGGACGCGCCGAGGGTCATGTTGAGGTCGAACTCCTCGCTGATCAGGCGAATGGTCTCCATGGTCTTCCACACCAGCGAAGAGTCGGCGCCCACCGGCATGGCCAGCGGGTCGATGACGATGTCCTCCATCGGGATGCCGTACTCCTGCGTGGCGACCGTCACGATCTTGCGCACCAGTTCGAGGCGCTTGTGCGGGTCGTCGGGAATCTCCTCCTCGTCGTTGGGAAGGGCGACGACAGCGGCACCGTACTTTTTCACGAGAGGAAGGATCTGCTCCATCCGCTCGTCCTCCGCCGTGATGGAGTTGACCAGCGCCTTGCCCTGGTACACGGCGAGGCCGGCCTCAAGCGCTTCGACGACTGACGAGTCGATGCACAGCGGGAGGTCGCAGAGGCTCTGCGCCAAGATCACTGACTTCGCCAGCATGTCGGCCTCGTCGACCAGCGGAGCGCCCATATTGATGTCGAGCATCGTGGCACCGCCGGCCACCTGGCTGAGTACGTCGACCTCCACCGCCGACAGGTCTCCGGCGCGGAGCTGCTCCTGAAACTTCTTGCGCCCCGTGGGGTTGATGCGCTCACCAATGATGCAGAACGGCTGGTCGCGGCCGATGATCACCGTGCGGGTGGCGGAACGGACGACGGTCTGCATGCGGCTCCTTGGCTAGTGGCAACTCTGTGATTGTGTCAGGCGGTGGTGGCGACGACATCAGGACGTAGCCCCAGTTCGGTCACGAGGCGGCCGAGCGAGCCGTCGTGTCGAAAGTCGGTGATATGCAGACCTGCGACACCCGTGAGTGACAGCGCGTGCCGCGACAGCTCGAGGGTGATTTGGTACGACTCCTCTGCGGCGTCGGGGGCTGCCGCTAGTCGGTCGCGAATTTCCTGTGGCACGTCGATTCCGGGAACCCTGTCGTGCATGAATGCCAGCGAGTGCACGCTCTTGGTGAGGCACACCGTGGGCAGCAGGGCCGTGCGGGTGTCGATGCCCCGTTCGACGCATCCGGCCACGAAGGCTGCGAGCCGATCGGGGTGGTAGCAAATCTGAAGCTGCAGGAAGCGAGCACCGGCATCGCTTTTGAGTGCTGCCCGTTCGACGCGGTATTTCAGGGGCGGTGCAGCGGGATTCTCGACGGCGCCCACTAGCAGGGTGGGTGCTGGAGTGAGTGTCCGCCCCGAGAGGTACTGGCCCTGGCCGAGCCGCGTGGCCACCGCGATGAGCTGCGGGCCATCGAGGTCGAACACTCGGCGAGCCTCCGGCTCATCGCCCGCCGTGACATCGTCACCGGTGAGCGCGCAGATGTTTTCAACGCCGAATAGCGCGGCCCCGACGATGTCGGCCTGCAGGGCGAGCCTGTTCTTGTCGCGGCAGACAACCTGCATGATCGGCTCTGCGCCGAGGGTCTTGAGGGCGATCGCGATCGACACGTTCGACGCGTGGGCATGAGCTGCCGGATTGTCGGTGGCGTTGATGGCATCGACAAACGGCAGCATCGGCTCGAGCTTGGCCCGAATCGCTTCGAGCCCACCGCCGTTGACCGCGGGAAACTCGGCGGTCACGATGGGACGAGTCCGGTTGTCAATGAGCTCGCGGAGGGTCATGCGAGGGGGGTCCGGGCGTGGAACCCCTGGTCGAGCGAGTCGAGATTGTCGACCTCTCCGAGCGAGGACTCGAACTGCTCGTCGTGTGCCGGCCCGCCGGCGCCCAGTGCACTCCAGCCCGCTGGAGTCTGGCGGTCGCGGCCGGTGAACAGGTTGGCCCACGACGCCGTGCCACGCAGCCTGTTGTCGACCGGGGGTCGGAGGTGCGCAAACTCGCGCTCCCATGAATCGGGGTTGACCACCGAGTGCGAGCGACGCTCGGCTTTCAGCCAGACGCACTCCATCTCGGGCTTCACCTCGCACTGGCCATCCTCACGCACCCCACCGCACGGACCGTTGCGCAGCGTCTTGGGACACGTCATGGGGCAGGTCATCCCGGTGGCGTGCAACACGCACTGGCCGCACATGCGGCAGTCCCACACGCGACCTTTCACCACGTGCTCGACCAGTGGGAGTAGCTTCATGGTCAGACAGCAACGCTCGCGCGCTTGGCGGCGATGAGTTCCTTGGCCAGTCGCACCGCGGTCGCAGCGTCGGCTGCGTAGCCATCGGCGCCCACCACGTCGGCGTACTCCTGAGTCACGGGCGCGCCGCCGACCATGATGATGACCTTGTCGCGGAGACCGGCCTTCTCGATGGCGTTGATGGTGGCCTTGAACATGGGCATGGTGGTAGTGAGGAATGCCGACATGCCGACGACGTCGGGCTGGTGCTCCTCGATGGCGGCGATGAACTTCTCCGGCGGGGTCTGCACGCCGAGGTCAATCACGGTGAAGCCGGCCCCCTCGAGCATGATGTTGACGAGGTTCTTGCCGATGTCGTGCACGTCGCCCTTGACCGTGCCCATCACAAAGGTGCCGACGCTCTGGGCTCCGGTCTGGGCGAGCAGGGGACGCAGGATTTCGAGCGCGCCGCTCATGGCCCGACCGGCGATGAGCATCTCGGGCACGAACCAGTCGCCTCGCTCGAATCGCGCGCCGACCTCCTCGAGCGAGGGGATCAGCGAGTCGAACAGCAACTGCTCGGGAGTGAGCCCAGCCTCGAGCCCCTGGTTGGTGAGGTCGAGCACCGCAGGCGCGTTGCCCACCATGGTCTCTTCATACAGAGTCTTGAGGATATCGTCCGGGGTCATGCGGCACCAGCCCTTCCGGGGGAGGCCAGTCCCGAGCGGGACCGGGCGAGCAGAGTGGAGACCTCAAGGGCCTCCGCCACGAGCTGGGTCCCGATGCGACGCACCACCGCGGGGGTGATGCGCACTGCAGGACCCGACACCGAGATGGCGGCCACGGCGTGATCGTCGTCTCCCATAATGGGGGCGGCGATCGCGATCAGTCCGGGCTCCAACTCGCCGTCTGCCACAGCATATCCGCGCTCGCGGGTGAGTTGCAGATCGTCGGCTAGGGCAGTTCGCGAGGTAAGGGTGCGGTCGGTGAGCCGCACCAACCGGCCGGCCGGAAGGGTCGCGCCGTAAGCCAGCAGAACCTTGCCGAGGGCCGAACAGTAGTACGGCACCTCGCGGCCAAGCCAGTTCACGGCGCCCAACATGAAACGCGGGTCGACCTGATCGATCTGCATCACGCCATCGTGGGCCGGCACGGCGAGGTTGATGGTCTCGCCCGTGAGGTTGCCGAGCCGCTCGAGGGCCGGCCGGG
>WLOZ01000143.1 GCA_009699025.1 Actinomycetota bacterium | reverse complement strand
GCCCCCGGGGAGTACGGCGGCATCCACTTCCACGACGACGCGATGCTGGACTGCGCATGGGAGACCACCTTCACGTGGACCATCCCCAGTGGCACGCGATCAGGCGCCTACTCGGCGCGGATCGAGGCAGGTGACGCGCAGGACCACATTCCGTTCTTCATCCGCCCCGAGCGACCCACCGCGCCGATCCTCTACCTGATGCCCACCAACTCCTACCTCGCGTATGCCAACGAGATGATTGTGCATCACGTGCCGGTGGGCCAGGCGATCCTCGCCCACCCCGCCGTGCTGACCGAACGAGAGGCCGACTATTACCAGGACCCGAAGTACGGCCGTTCGACCTACGACCACTTCGCCGATGGCGGCGGCGTGTGCTTCGCGTCGTGGACGCGCCCAATCCTCAACATCCGGCCCCGTTGGCGCAGTTCGGCGATCGGAACCACCTGGCAGTTTCCCCGCGACCTGTCGCTCATCGGATGGCTCGAGCACCACAGGTACTCGTATGACGTTGCAACCGACCACGACCTCGCTGAGAACCCCGACCTGCTCAAGGGGTACCAGGTGGTTCTCACCGGATCGCACCCCGAGTACTGGAGCGAGCAGGGCCTCAACGACCTCGAGGACTTCATTGCCGAAGGTGGTCGTCTCATGTACCTCGGCGGCAACGGCTTCTACTGGGTCGTGTCGTACCGCGACGGTGAGCCGTCTCTGATGGAGGTGCGCAAGGGCGAGGCGGGCATGCGCGCGTGGCAGGCCGAACCCGGCGAGTACTACCACCAGACGTCGGCCGAGCGAGGCGGCATCTGGCGCAACCGCGCTCGCCCTCCGCAGAAGCTCACCGGCGTCGGCTTCACCACTCAAGGATTCGACGAGTGCCACCCCTACCGTCGGATGCCCGACAGCTACCACAAGAGCGTGGCATGGATATTCGATGGCGTCGAAGGTGAGGTGTTCGGCGACTTCGGCCTGGCCCTCGGCGGCGCCGCTGGACTGGAGACCGAGCGCTACGACCTTGAACTGGGCACGCCCCCGCACACGCGACTTCTCGCCTCATCGACCGGCTACTCCGACAACTATGCGGGCGTGGTGGAGGACATCCTGTTCAACCACCCCGGCACCTTGGGGACCCAGAGCGCGACGGTGCGTGCCGACATGACGTACTTCACCGCCGCCAACGATGGCGCAGTGTTTTCCACCGGCTCCATCGCGTGGATCAGCGCACTTCCCAGCTTCGGCTACGAGAACAACGTTTCCCAGGTAATGCGGAACGTTCTCGACGCCTTCCAGAAGCCCGGGGCTCTCCCGGGAGGCGCGTGGGATCAGGAAGAGAAGTCCTGGACGTAGGAAGCGACACGAGCGACAGAAGCGACAGGAGAGTCATGGCAACGGGCTACGTGTGGCACGAACTGTATGGGTGGCACGACACAGGGACGAATGCGGGGCTTCTGCCTGGCAACAGCACGGCAGTCCAGCCCTACCTGCACTTCGAGTCACCGGAGTCGAAGCAGCGGTTCCACTCCCTCGTCGAGGTGAGTGGACTAGCGGCACACCTCGTCAGGCTCACGCCTCAGCCCGCCACCGACGAGGACATTCTGCGGTGTCACACGCAAGCACACCTCGACCGCATCACCGCCGAGAGCGCCAATCCGCGCGGGGGCGACGCCGGAGACGGCACCAGCCCCTTCGGCCACGCGGGCATCGACATCGCGCGGCTGGCGGCCGGCGGCAGCATCGCGGCCCTCGAGGCCGTGCTCGACGGCACGGTGCGCAATGCCTACGCGCTCGTGCGTCCGCCCGGACACCACGCGCGACCAGAGACGGGCATGGGCTTCTGCATCTTCGGCAACGCAGCCATCGCGGTGGCGCGCGCCCGGGCAACGCGGCCAGACCTGCGGGTGGCCACGGTCGACTGGGACGTGCACCACGGCAACGGAACGCAGGCCATCTTCTACGACAGCCCCGAGGTGCTCACGATCTCGCTGCACCAGGACGACCTGTTTCCACGCGGCAGCGGGTCAACTTCTGAGCGGGGCAGCGGCGCGGGTGACGGCTACTCCATCAACGTCCCCCTCCCTGCCGGCACCGGCAACGGTGGCTACCTGCACGCTATGACCGAGGTGGTGGCACCGGCGCTGCGTAGGTTCCGGCCCGACGTCATCGTCGTTCCCAGCGGATTCGACGCCAGCTGTTACGACCCGCTGGGAAGGATGTCGGTCACCGCCAGCGGGTACCGCGCGATGACCCGCGTGCTGATGGACGTAGCCGACGAGCTGTGCGACGGCCGATTGATGATGACACACGAGGGGGGCTACTCCCCCACCTACGTTCCGCTGTGTGGCGTGGAGGTCATCAGCGAGATGTCGGGCGTGCCGGTGAACGTGATCCACGAGATCTACGCGGGCTTCGACACCATGCCCGAGCACGCGCTCAACGAGGCGCAGCGCCATGTCGTCTCGACGGTGCGGTCGGCGCACGGTTTGTAGTCGCACCGACAACCGCGGGGTGGCCCTCCGAGCTGACCCTCCAGACCCGCGACGGGTTGGAGGTATTGAGCCCCACACTGCGGCACGCCCTAGCCTGACTCGCTCATCCATGCGAAAGCGTCATTCCGCCCCCGCCGGTGTGACGCTTTCATATGGATGAGCGGGCTGTATGGCGCGATGTGCCCCACCGATCACGCACCCGACCTAGGCGCGACCCGCCCGTGCCGCTCGGACGAGGTCGGCGAGGCGATCATCCGGCGCATATTCGCCGGCCGCGACCACTCGGGGAACATCCTCGTCATCGACGAACTGGGCTAGGTACTCCGCCCGGAGGCCGCCTTCGTCGCGGATGCGGATCCAGCGACGCCAGTGGAAGGCGAACCCCTCATCGAGGTGGTCAAGGGTGCGGAGGGTGACGTCCGCATGGTCGACCTTCTGCGCGAACCGCTCGTAGGACCGCGTTGGGGCGTGCAGCAGGCACATCGAAGAAGCGTCGACTTCCGTGGACTCGCCCCCGATCCCTTGGTGCCCCGCGAAGTCGGTCCGCGCCTCCGACGCCAGATCCACCATCACTTTGGCCATGTCCTGCTCCACCCAACGCAAGGTCAGGTCGGTGAGGTCCGCCGACGGCGCCTCTCGTGCGGCGGCCGATTGACGGCCTCCCATGTGGAAGCGTGGCACCGACACCACAGGCGCACGTCGCTGGGCTTCCTCAAGTGGGGCCAGTCGCAGGTCACCGGTGGGGGTGACGAGAAACTCGTCGACGTCCATGGTGAGGGCCCAGCCGTGTCGGCCGGAGGCTCGGGCGTAGGTCAACACATGGTCTGTGACATCGGCGCGCCTCCCCGGATAGGGGATCTGCTCGACGAAGCCGTTCCACCGGCTATCAGCAAGGATGTCGAGCGTGCCGTCGGTGCTGCCCATGTCGGAGACGACCACCGCCTCGACGCCGAGGGCACGGTGGTGGTCGAGCCAGTCGGGCAGCAGGTCGGCGTTGTCCCACACCTCCGAGACGATGATGAGTGGCGCTGCCATCAGAGAAACCTCACTTCGGGATTGGGGCCGAGCACCGACTCCTTCATGTCACGGCCCGATAGCGGCTGAGCGCCCACGCGGCCAGCTCGGCCGGGTCCGATGACCGCCACCCCCCGTCTGCGTCCACCACCATCGCGGCCGGGCTTGGCTCGAGCGCCGGGGGCTGCTCCGCCTGGTCTCGGTACCAGTCAGACACGGACTGTCGGTGCTCGCCGCTCCCGAGCAGGAGGACACCGCGGAGACCGGCAAGCCACACGGGCCCACGTGCGGAATCTCCCCCGCAACTGACGTGGAAGTCAGCGGATCCCATCCACGCCAACGCGGCGCCGAGATCGAGTCCCTCCGTGGTCAGCACCGAGCCCACCGGGGCCCCCAGCGACGTGGCGCGTGCCAGTGCGGCGGCTCGTAGGCGGTTGGCCGCGTCGATGCGCGGGCGCATCCACGGCTGCTCCCGCTCAGCGTCGTCTGGGCTCCAGGTGTGGATCACGGTGTCGCCGCCGGTTGACCCGTGCCACAGCACAGCGATCTGGGCGGCGACCTCCACGACGTCACGCGGCGCCTCGTCGTCGTTCCCCAATCCGACCCACAGGCGGGGGTTGCCGGGAAGTGGGCGCGGCAGAACCGGCTCGGATGACAGCCAGGAGCGAACTCGCGACGCCGCCGCATCGCTCACCCACGTGGAGCTGCAGCGCACCGAGCCCACGGGAGGAACTCCCCGCGCCGACCCGGGGATCGACGGCGCGAGCAGCGGGAGCAGACGGTGCAACGGGGCAAGCGACTCCAGCTGGGCGCGCGCACCGTCGTCGACCCGCGCCACCAGCTCACCGGCCGCGATGAGGTCCGCAAGCAGCGGCTCCCAGTGCACAAGGGCGGGCAGTTGGTTCCAGAGGTCATGCCAGACCCCGCGGACGCCGATCCACAGCGTGCGGGGGCCGTCGGCGGGCACAGCCTCTGAGAGCCGGTGCGCGTGTCCCGCGCCGAGCACATCGGCCGCCGCGCCCAACGGGTTACCGGCGCTGGCGCCGAGCGCCGAGTACACCGTGCCACCGATCAGCACGCGGTCGATCGGCCAACCCTCGTGCAGGGCCCCCGTGAGCAGCACGGTCCCGTCGGCGAGCACCGCCGGAGACCCCGCATGACCGCCTTCATGCGGGAACGTCTGCGCCACCACAGAACCGTCGATCCACGCGAGCCGACCGGACTCCAGCAGCATCCGCTGGTAGGTCCGGCCAACCCGGGGGGCGTCCCACTCGTTGAGCGCCTCCACAGCGGCCAGGACGTCGTCGGGCAGCCGGGGCGGGGCGGATCGTCGAGCGCGGGAAGGACGCGCCCGATGGGAAGCCCTCACCTGCTCGAGGTGGTCGGCGATGCGGGGCGCGGCGCCACCCTCGGGCCGGCCCAGGATCTCCCTCACCGCCCGCTGCCGACGCTCAACCTCCTCCGCGTCAACTCCCCGCTCCACCTCGTCGAGGAACTCCGCCAGTCCCGGCACCAGCCCATCGGCCACCAGCGACGTACGCACCACACCCTCGATCGCCTGACCCACCGGGTTCCACCCCGGGTTCCCCGGCGCCTGCGTCAGCAGCAACGGCTTGCCTGTGTACGCAAACTCCGGGAAGAACGACACCCCATCGGTCACCATCGCCCACGCCGAGCCCAACTGCTCCACATGACTGGTCACCCCAGCGTCGAACTCCACCACGTTCGCCAAGCCCGCCATCGCTGTCCGGAACCGCTCCTCCTCCCCCGGCCCCCAGAACTCCTCGACCTCCTCCCACAGCATCGGGTGCGGGCGGAACAGGAAGTCGGTACCCGGCCGTCGCGAGAATTCAGCGAGCATTGCCCGCCACGACGGCAGGAACGTGGAGTACCCCGGTGTCCCGTCCTCCGCGACGTGCCCCCACCACGGGCACCACAGCACCGTCGGCCGCGACGCGAGCGGGTGCGGGACGTCCCATACGTCGAGCCCCGGGTGGCCGGTCAGTAACAGCCGCGCCGGGTCCATCCCCGATTCCTCGAACAGGTCGCGCTCGTACTCGGTCTCGCAGTAGATAGCCGCGAGTTGGTCGTGGAACCCGTCCGACACCACCCCGCCGAAAACCTCGGGGCGCACGCGGAAGAAGTAGGTCAGGTAGTGCACCGGAAGACCTAGACGTTCCGGCGCGAGGTCGGGGTGGCGCTGGAAGGCGTAGGGCGTATCGAGGAACACCGCGCACGGGTCGAGGGACCTCAGCCGCGCGGCCTCCTC
>WLOZ01000142.1 GCA_009699025.1 Actinomycetota bacterium | reverse complement strand
TCCGGTGCTCACGGAAACATCGGCGATGGGTGTGGTGGTTCCCGCGAGAACCGTCAGCGTGGCTGGTGCGCTGATGGCCGGGTTGCTTGCCGCCGAGGCGATGGCCACGAGGGGAGCAATGAGACACCCGATGACCACGGCGATTCCCACGCCAGACCTGCGAAAGAGCCGCCGCATAATCGACCAGGGCGCGAACCGTGGCAGCCGATGACGGGGGCCAGCAGAGCGTCGTGGCGCATGCCGGGAAACTGGAACACACCCCTCTCTCATGTAGACCCGCCAGGCGTGCTGAGCCGGCGCCACTTATTGCATTAAATTCCTAGTGTGCCCGCATTCAGTCGCTCGACGCCAGCCACAACACGACATTTTGGCGCGACGTCACCGCTCGTTCATCTCACGCTCATTGCGTCGCGCGGGTCCCCTCAGCAACGATGAGGCACGCGGGTTACGCCTGTCGTGGGTCTCAACCCGAGGCGACCTGAACGAGGCCGAGCAGGGAAACATTCTCGCCGCACGACGCAAGCGCCGATGGCACACACCGGCCGTGCCCGATCTCCTAGACCACCTAGCGGTACGCACCTTGCACCGCGACATGTTCGGCCAGGTCTGGTCCTGGGCCGGCACCTACCGCAACTCGGAAGTGAACATCGGCGTGCCCCCCGATGAGATCAGTGTGGGCGTGCGCGACCTGATGGACAACGCGAAGCTGTGGGTCGGAGGAAGTAAGCAGATGCCGGTGGACGAGGCTGGGTACCGATTCCATCACCGGCTCGTGGCGATTCACCCCTTCCCGAACGGCAACGGACGGCACGCGCGAGAGATGACCGACCTGCTGCTGCGGGCCCTAGATACGCCACGTTTTACCTGGGGGCGCGCCACGCTCGACACCTCGAGCAAGACCCGGGATGAGTACGTCACCTCGCTGCAGGAAGCAGACCGCGGCGACTTCACGCGGCTCGCGGCCTTCACGCGTTCCTGACGCCTGTCGCCACCACTTCGCCCACGCGGAAGGCCCAGGTCAATGACCTGGGCCTTCTCTCGCGTAGCCCCGACGGGATTCGAACCCGCGCTACCGCCTTGAGAGGGCGGCGTGCTAGGCCACTACACAACGGGGCCTTACTTCGTGCTGAACGCGACAGGGACCTTCTCCTGCTGCGCTGGGGTACCAGGACTCGAACCTGAACTAGCTGAACCAGAATCAGCCGGGCTGCCAATTACCCCATACCCCACTACCGATGTGCTCGACACTCCACTACGGGAGAGACGCCTGACCGGCAATGCCGCATCAGCATACCGGCCACACGCTCGAAGCCCGAATCGGGTGGGCCGGGGCCTATCTCAGTGCGGAGTCGATGCGCGCGAGTGACCGGTCGCGTCCGAGCAGCTCCAACGACTCGAACAGCGGGGGTGACACGCGGCGGCCGCTGACAGCCGCGCGCACGGGCCCAAAGGCCACCTTCGGCTTGAGTCCCATCCCCTCGATGAGGGCCGACCGAAGCGCCCCCTCGATGTCGGCGGCAACCCACACCACCACGTCGGACAGTGCCAGCCGGGCCGCGGCCAGCGCGTCGGGAGAGTCGGCCACCATGGCGCGGGCATCGTCGTCGAGGGCAAACGCAACGTCGTCGACGAAGAGGAAGGCCAGCATCGCGGCCCCCTGCACCAAGGTCTCCATCCGCTCCTGCACCAGGGGCACTGCGGAACCCAGCAGCGCCGACTGCTCGGGCGTGGGGTCGGCGGCCAATGCACCCACCGCCAGCAGGAAGGGCACGATGCGGGTCGCGAGGTCGTCGGCGCCAATGAAGCGGATCCAGTCGCCGTTGATGGCCGTGCACTTCTTGAGATCGAAGCGCGCGGGGTTAGGGTTCACGCGCGACACGTCGAAGGCCGCGCCCATCTCAGCGAGGCTGAAGAACTCGCGGTCGTCGCCAATCGACCAGCCGAGTAGTGCGAGGTAGTTCACCATCGCCTCGGGCAGGTAGCCGTTGTCGCGATACCAGAACAGGTTCGACTCGGGGTCGCGCTTCGACAGCTTCTTATTCCCCTCGCCCATCACGTAGGGCAGGTGGCCGAAGAGCGGCACCGAACCGTCGGTGGCTCCGATCTGGCCGAGCGCCTCATAGAGGGCCAGTTGGCGCGGAGTGCTCGACAGCAGGTCTTCACCTCGCAGCACATGGGTGATGCCCATGAGCGCGTCGTCGACGGGGTTGACCAGCGTGTATAGCGGCTCACCGTTAGTGCGCACGATCACGAAGTCGGGGACCTGGTCGTTCTGAAAGGTGATCTCGCCGCGCACTAGGTCGTTCCAGCTCCAGTCGCGCTCAGGCATGCGCAGCCGAAGCACGGGAAGGCGCCCCTCGGCGCGGAACGCGGCCTTCTGGTCGTCGGTGAGGTCGCGGTCGCGGTTGTCGTAGCCCAGCTTGGGGTCCTGGCCGTTCGCGCGCCGGCGTGCCTCCACCTCCTCGGGGGTCGAGAACGACTCGTACGCCAGACCCGCCTCGACCAGTCGTGCCGCGATATCGCGATACAGGTGCATGCGCTCGCTCTGCCGGTAGGGCGCGTGTGGGCCGCCCACGCCCGGCCCTTCGTCCCAGCTGAGGCCTAGCCACGTCAGGGCGTCGACCAGCGACTGGTACGACTCCTCGCTGTCGCGCGCAGAGTCGGTGTCTTCGATGCGGAACACGAAGGTGCCGCCGGTACGGCGAGCCTCGGCCCAGTTGAACAGCGCGGTGCGCGCCAGTCCGACGTGCGGGTGACCGGTGGGCGAGGGGCAGAAACGAACGCGCACGGCTGCGTTGTCAGGCACTGATCACCGGGTTCTCGAGGGTGCCAATGCCGTCGATCGACACCTGCACGACGTCGCCGGCCACGAGTGGCCCAACGCCGGCGGGAGTGCCGGTGAGGATCACATCGCCGGGCAGGAGGGTCATCACGTGCGAGATCCACGACACCAGGGTAGCCACATCGCGCAGCAGGGCCGCGGTGGTGGAGCGCTGGCGCACGTCGTCGCCCACCGCGCACATGATGCCAAGGTCGGCGGGGTCGATGCCGGTGGAGATCCACGGTCCGAGCGGGCAGAACGTGTCGAACCCCTTCGCCCGGCCCCACTGGCCGTCGCTGCGCTGGAAGTCGCGGGCGCTCACGTCGTTGGCGCAGGTGTATCCGAGCACCACCTCGAGTGCGCGCTCGACCGGAACGTCCTTGCAGAGCCTGCCAACAACCACCGCGAGTTCGGCCTCATGCTCGACCTGCTCACTCGAAGCCGGGAGTCGAATGGCGTCGCCCGGCCCCACGATCGACGTACTCGGCTTGAGGAAGATCATCGGCTCGGGCGGGATTGTGTTTCCCATCTCGGCCACATGGTCGGCGTAGTTGCGGCCCACCGCCACGATCTTGCTGGGCAGCACCGGGGCCAGCAGCCGCACGTCGCGCAGGGGGAAAACCCGGCCGGTGAGATCGACGGGGCCAAACGGGTGCCCGGCGAGTTCGGAGATGTCGGTGGCGTCGGTGGGCTCGTCGTGCTCATCGAGGCCTCCGACCACCCCGAACGACACCTCGCCGCCCTGGTCGCCGTGTGCGAAACGCGCAATCTTCATGCGCCTCACCCTATCCCCCGCTGAGGCATCGCCTCGGCGATGAAAGGCGCCTGACGAGATGGGCCCGCGCACCTCTGCACCCCGGCCCGCCTTCTTTGGTCAATCGATGACCGTCTCGGAATTCTTTGGTCAATCGGTGCCCACTGTTGTTCAGGCAGCGTCAGGAAGTCAGCGTCAACCGGCGTGACCCGGCGCCCACCCGCGGTGGCACTCGAGCCCTCCCGGTGATAGGAACACGTTATGACTGAGCACATTCACGGATCCAAGACCGAGGACCTCTACGACGAGGTCATCACCGCCCCCGAGCCGGTCGAGCTCGACGAGGAGCTGTCGCAGAAGTTCGGCCTTCTCATCGAGGACGCCATCCTGCGAGCTAAGCCCTACCAGTCGGAGAAGTGCGGTAACTGCCTGTACTACCTCGACACCGACAAGGACATCGCCTACTGCTGGCACCCGAAGCTGCGGATTCCCGTGGGCTTCGAGTGGTGGTGCCAGTGGTGGGAAGAAATCGCCGAGTAACCCGTGCTACCCCTGCTCGCGCAGTAGCCCGTATTCGAGTGAGTCCTCCAGCGCGGTCCACGACGCTGCGATGACGTTCTCGTGCACTCCCACGGTGGTCCAGTCGTGCTCGCCATTGCGGGTCTCGATGAGCACACGCGTGACGGCTCCCGTGCCCTGCGCCCCATCGAGGATGCGCACTTTATAGTCAACGAGTTGAAGGGCATCAAGCGCCGGATAGATCTGCACCAGGGCCGAGCGCAGCGCAGTATCGAGAGCGTTCACCGGCCCGTTGCCCTCGCCGGTTGCCACGATGCGCTCGCCGCCCGCGTGCACCTTGACGGTGGCCTCGCTGACCACCTCGCCGCCGGGCCGCTGCTCGACGATCGTGCGCCATGACTCCACCTCGAAGTGGCGCGGCCGGCCCCCCGGCAGTTCGTCGCGCAGGATCAGTTCGAATGACGCGTCGGCCGCCTCGAACGTCCAGCCCTGAGCCTCAAGGTCCTTGACCCGGTCGACCACGCGACCGAGCAGCGCAGCGTCGCCGGTGAGATCAAACCCGAGCTCGCGACCCTTCAGCTCAATTGACGCTCGGCCAGCCATCTCGGTGATGAGCACGCGCATGTCGTTGCCCACATCGGTGGCCTCGCAGTGGTTGTAGAGGTCGGCTGACACCTTGAGAGCCGAGGCGTGCAGGCCCGCCTTGTGCGCGAACGACGACACGCCCGCGTACGGCTGATGCGTGTCGGGGGCGAGGTTGGCGATCTCGGCGATGGCATGCGAGATTCGCACCGTCTCGCGCAACCGACCCTCGGGGATAACGCTCATGCCCAGCTTCAGCTCGAGGTTGGGCACCACCACGAAGAGGTCGGCGTTGCCGGTGCGCTCGCCGTAGCCGTTGGCGGTGCACTGAACATGCGTGGCCCCCGCCTCAACGGCAGCAATCGTATTCGCGACAGCGCATCCGGTGTCGTCCTGGCAGTGGATTCCGAGACGTACCCCACTTCGCGCCGCGACGTCCTCGACCACGCGCGAGATTCCGCCCGGCAGCATTCCACCGTTGGTGTCGCACAGCACTCCCACGCTGGCGCCGGCATCAAACGCCGCCACCAGCAGGCGCACGCCGTAGTCGGGATCGTGCCGGTACCCGTCGAAGAAGTGCTCGCAGTCAACGAATACGCGACGACCTGCGTCGACAAGGTGAGCGACAGTGTCGCGCACCATCGCGAGATTCTCGTCGAGCGTGGTGCGGAGGGCCTCGGTCACGTGGCGCACGTCGCTCTTGGCCACGAGGGTAATCACGGGTGCGAGCGAGTCGAGCAGCGCCTGCACCTGGGGGTCGTCGCCCACTGCGACTCCAGCCTTGCGGGTGGCCCCGAACGCCACCAGTTGCGCCGACTTCAGCGACAGCTCGGTCGCCGCGCGGGCAAAGAACTCGGTGTCCTTGGGCATCGCCCCCGGCCAGCCGCCCTCGATGAAGCCCACGCCGTACTCGTCGAGCAGCGTCGCCACGGCGAGCTTGTCGTCGACAGAGAACGAGATGCCCTCGCGCTGGGCGCCGTCGCGCAGGGTGGTGTCGAAGACGTGGAAGGAGTCGTCAGTGCGGCTCATGGGGAGTCCTTTCGGTGGCGGGCGGATTGTTTGGGGCAGCAAAAAACCCCCTCGCCGATGGCG
>WLOZ01000141.1 GCA_009699025.1 Actinomycetota bacterium | reverse complement strand
GACATCGCGACTAGCACCTGGTCGGCCATGGGCACCTTCGACGTGACCCCCGAATTAGTGCGGTTCTCTCCCTCGGGCTACCTCTATGCCGGCGGTGCATTCAGCAGCGCGAACTCCGCTCCCTACTCCAAATCCATCGCCATGTGGGATGGAGCCGTCTGGAACGGCCTCGGCGACTCGAGCCAGGAACTCAACGGACAAGTTTACGCGATGGCCTTCGGCCCCGACGGTTCGCTCTATATTGGTGGCACCTTCTCCCTGGCCGGTGGCTCAACCGGACTCAACTACGTCGCCAAGTGGACGGGCACCGCCTGGCAGCCCCTGGGCACCGGCGTCAACGCTCGCGTGCGCAGCATCGCCGTCGATTCCGAGAGCAACGTGTATGTTGCGGGCGACTTCACGCAGGCAGGCGCGACCACGGTGGCGTCCATCGCCATGTGGGATGCCGGAACGTCGACCTGGGGCGCTGTGGGCAGCGGCCTGGGACCCTCGGCTCCCGCGAATGTCGACCTAGCGATCGACAGCCACGACCATCTCTACGTGGTGGGGGCGTTCTCGACAGCCGGCGGCGTGAGCGCCAACCAGGCCGCGATGTGGGACGGCACGTCATGGAGCGCCCTCGACGGTGGCCTCTCGAACGGCATCCCCTTTGATCTCACGATCGATACCGCGGACCAGGTGTACGTTGTCGGCTCCTTCCTTTCCGCCATGGATGGCGATTCGGAAGTCGCCAATACCTCCTACTTCGCTCGCTGGAATGGCGACAACTGGCAGGGGATGTCGACCGTGTTCAACGGCGGTAATGCGAACGCCGTTGCGATCGGCGGCCGCTATGGTGCGGTCTTTGTCGGCGGGTCGATGACTTCGACGAATCCTGCCACGTCGGCCCTGAACTATGTGGCGTCAGTGCAGCCGGGGCCGACCATCACCTCGGTGACCCCCTCACGGGTCACAGTCGACGGCGGAACGCCATTCGCCGTGAATGGCGCCGCGCTGAAGGGCGCCTACATCGGGATCACTGTCGATGGAGCCGTTCCTCCTCGCGACGCGTCAGTGAGCCAGGCGCTGTTCACCGCGGAGACCGATCCGCATGCAGCGGGAGACGTGACTCTGTCGTTCCTCACACCCGTGGGCACGGCTACAGCCACCATCACCTATGTCGCGCCCGCAACCATCACCAGCATCTCGCCGGAGGCTGGCCCGGTCGGAGGCGGCAACACGGTGACGATCTCGGGTACCGGATTGACCGATGTGACGTCCGTCGACATCGGCGGCACAGTAGCAACCTCGCTCACTGTCGTATCCGATTCGCAGCTCACGGTCGCTGCCCCGGCACATGTGGCTGACCTCAGCGACGTCGTCGTTCATTCGCCATTTGGAGACGCCACCTCGACCGGCGCCTACCGTTTCGCGGTTGCTCCGGTCGTCACCACAGTCTCACCGTCGTCGGGGAGTTCCCTCGGTGGCACAGCAGTCACGATCGACGGCGCGAACTTCACCGGAGCGACCACGGTGGAGTTCGGCTCAACGCTAGGAACGGTGGTGACGGTCGTCAGTGACACACAGCTGACCGTACTGTCCCCTGCAGGGTCCGGCAGCGACGTAGGTATCACCGTCACGGGACCAGGAGGCTCGACACCCTCGAGCGCGGCGTGGGACTACATCTCTGCTCCTACGGCGCCTCGCAGTTTGAGGCAGACGGCCAAGGCAAAGGGGTCGATGTCCTTCGCGTGGTTAGAGCCGGCCTCTGACGGAGGGGGTGCGATCTCGGGCTACACGGTGCAGTACCGCAAGCACGGAACCAGCACGTGGACAACGTGGGCAACGCTCACGAGCGCTCGATCTGTGAAGCTGAGGAATTTGTCCGATGGTGTCAGGTACGACGTGCGAGTTGCGGCGCAGAACGTGCAAGTAGGTACCTACGCCTCAATCACGTCCACGACGCCAGCTCGTCCGGCGGCCCCCACCCGCGTATCGGCGACAGTGAGAGGCGCAATCGTGACGATGAAGTGGTCGAAGGCGGTCGTGCGTCATGGCGGCACTCGCACCGCCAATCGGATCGTATGCGTGAAGGGGTCGGCGACCACGCAGCGACGGTTCTCAGCGACCGCGACGGCAGGACGCGTCACCGTGACAAAGGGCACCTGGTCGTGTCGCGTGTACGCCTACACGGAAGCAGGACGTGGGCCCGGAAGCACCGCCAAGAAGGTGCGAGTCTCGTGACCTGCGAGCGGGAACACGGCCTCCACGCGCGGCCCGCCGGATGTCCAGAACACCCTGTACGGCGGGAAGCCGGCCGCGGGCAGCCTCAGGACCGTGGTGCTGTCCGGGACGAGTCACAGCGCCTCGATCCGGCATCGCGGGCCCCTGAGAACTGGCTCCACTGGGGATGTATCATTATGTGACGGCGTATCAATCCGCGACGAGGAGGATTCCGGTGAAGCGAGTCGCAGACCGTCCAACACGCGTGGCCGCGGACCTCTTGGACGCTGCCGCAGCGGAGGGAGAGCGGCAGTCCCGCTCGGCCAAGCAGCAGTTGGATCACTGGACGCGGGTCGGGCGAGCGGTATCTGCGCAGTCGAGCTCGGCCCGGTTGCATGTCGAAGCGACGCTGGCAGGGGAGTTCGACGAGCGTGAACTGACCCCGGACGAGCGCGTGGGACTCAACGCCGAGCTTGATGCGCTGATCTCGGAGAGCGTGCGCACGGTCAGCTTCGGCGAGGTCCTCGCTGCGCGCGGCGTCACCACGGTGGCGCTCGACGAGCAGGGTGTCTTGACCCGGTATCACCCCGATGGCACCACCAGCCGGCTCGAGTAGAGCGGCGTGCGTCTCGACCTGGTTGTCGGACCTCACGGCGCCGGCAAGTCGACGTTCGTCGAACTCGTGCTCGCGCCGCTGCGACCCGGTGTCACGTTCGTCAACGCCGACGTCATCGCGGCGGCTCGATGGCCGGATGATCCTGCTCGTCACGCCTACGATGCGGCACGTGTTGCCGCCGACACCCGCGAGTCACTCATCTCGGCGGGGCACCCCTTCATCGCCGAGACAGTGTTCTCACATCCGTCCAAGCTTGACCTGATTGATCGCGCCCACGATGCGGGCTACACGGTCGCATTGCACGTCCTGATGGTTCCCGCGGACCTGTCCGTCCAGCGCGTCGCCCACCGGGTCGCGGCTGGAGGGCATGACGTCCCCGAGGAGAAGATCCGCGCTCGATACGCGCGCCTATGGCCACTGGTGGAAGATGCGATTCGCCGCGCCGACCTGACCCATGCGTACGACAACTCGCGAGTCGACGGGCCGGAGGAGGTGGCGATGTTTGCTGGCGGATTCGCGGTCGGCTCCAGTCGCTGGCCTACGTGGGCGCCGATTGAATTCGTCGGCCGCTGGCCGCGGCCGAAGGTCACGGACGAGTAGGCCAACCGTGCGGTAGCGCCAGCGGTCGCACTGTCCGCATCTTTGGCTACTCCGAGCTCCTGGGATCAATCGTCACGGTCATCGCACTGTCCGACGATGGCGTCGACTACGGGGTCAACGGCTGGTTGAGCAACGAGAAGGACCAGAGGATCTAGAGAGAGGTAGAGGGCCATGGCCAGAATTGAGAAGCTCCTGGAACAGGAAGCGGTAGCGGCTGAAGTCGCCGAGCACGCAGTCGATCTGGAGGCGCCGTTGCCAGCGGGTAGCAAGGTCACTCGCGGAAGTGCTCGCACCAGGAACGTTCAGGTCCGGCTGCGCGACGAGGAGTTTGAGGGACTATCCGCCTTCGCCGCGGAGCAGGGACTGCCAGTGTCAACGGTGATTCGTATGCTCGTGCTCAGGTGCATCGCACCAGTCGACGACCTGAAGTCCGCGCTCGATCGACTAGAGACCGATCTCGCGGCAGTTCGCCGCAAAGCCCTGAGCGCCTGAATCAGGCGAGGGTCAGTGCAGATAGTCGCGCAATACGTGCGAGCGGGACTTCTGGACGCATCACGGTGGTGAAGGCCTCCCGTCCTGCTGAAGGAGGGTGAAGCTGCTCGCCCGTACGCGTGACGTGGCCTCACTGCTACCTTGCGCCCATGGTCTTGGGAGTTCCGCGCGAGTCGGTGTCGATGTTGGTGTCGGGGCTCCTCGGTGTCGCAGAGGTTGAGGGCGGGCCGACTCGTGAGCAGGTCGTCGTCATTGGTGCCATCGCTGGGCATCTGTGGAAGGTTGACGTCGCTGCGCTTGCCGGACTCGCCGGGGCGGAGCCGAGTGTGGTGGCTGAAGACCTCACTGATGAGCACCTTCGGCGGCGCTTCGTTCAGCTCGCCATCGTGGTGGCATTCTGCCGACACCCCAACGTTCCTGAGCAGGTGGCTCGGCTCGAGGCCTACGCCGGGGCCGTGGGTATTCATGGCGACGAGCTCGATGTGATGCACTCGTGGATCAACAAGACCACCGAGGATGCCAGCCGCGACTTCATCCGCACCTATGACGGGTACGTGCCACTGCTCTCTGAGTCGGTCGCGCCAGTGCGCAACGACGGCGACGTACTGCCAGAGGTGGAGGCTCTTCGCGCGCTGCCGAAGGGAACTCTGGGGTCGGCCTTCCTGGGGTTCTATGAGCGCAATGGCTTTCATCTGCCTGGTCCCCACACGCCGGAGCCGGCGTACTACATCAGCCATGACATGAACCACGTGATTGCGGGATATGAGCCCAGCGGCCCCGGTGAGATCGCTCTGGGGGCTTTCAAGCTGGCCATGAGCGACACCGACGCGAACTGGATGGCCTTCATGGCCAACCTGTTGATTCATGAGGCGGGACTGCTCAAGCACGGGTCGTCGTCGCAGTTCATCCCCTACGGCGGCGATATCTATCGCGACGCGGACGGGCAGGGGGTTCTCCACCTCGACGGGGCTGCCGACATGCTGGGCGAGGCACTCGAGCGCGGCGCTGCCGTTCGTCGAGACTTCAGCCAGATCGACCACCTAGCGATGGCGCATCGGCAACTGGCCGACATCCGCCTCGAATTCGGGGTTCGCCCCCGCTCCGACGGCAAGGACGGCGGGCTCGGCATTGGCCTGGGCTAGCGCCGACGGGTTGTAGCTCAACGTTCCAGGAAAGCCGTTGCCCCACGGGGCTTCCCGGAGGTCATGGGAGTGGCGGCACACGTTGGCATTGACGACCTACAGGGATCTCATGTGAAGGGCGCGCGGGATCGTGGATGCACCTAGTCCAGGTAGTCAGCTGGCTCATTGTTGTCGACTCGATCTGGCGAAATCGCTCACGCGTGAAGGCGTTGACCTTGCGATCTCGTCGAGCACACTCTCGAACGGCTCCGGAAGCACGAAAAGGACTCCGTCCGACAACTTGCATGACTGTAATGCAATGCATTACAGTCATGCAATGTTCGACGAGTTGGACTGGACGTATCGCGGCACCTACATGCGCGAACGTCACGGCGTCAGCGTCGACGTTGCCAACGAAGCCGCGGCAGACCCCAGCCGGATCGTGATCGATCCTGACTACAACAGCACCAGCGGTCGCACTGTCCGCATCATTGGCTACTCGGTGCTCCTTGGCTCGATCGTGATGGTCATCGCATTGTCGGACGATGGCGTCGACTACGGAGTCAACGGCTGGTTGAGCAACAAGAGGGATCAGAAGATCTACAGGGAGGCAGAGGGCCATGGCCAGAATTGAGAAACTCCTCGATCAGGAGGCGACAGCGGCCGAAGCCGCCGAGCACGCAGTCGATCTGGAGGCGCCGTTGCCAGCGGGCAGCAAGGTCACTCGCGGAGGAGCT
>WLOZ01000140.1 GCA_009699025.1 Actinomycetota bacterium | reverse complement strand
GGTGTCGCACCCCACCGTGCGCATGGTGTCGTTCACCGGCTCGACCCCCGTCGGAAAGCGGGTGGCATCGCTGGCCATTGAGGGACTCAAGCGCCTGCACCTCGAACTCGGCGGTAAGGCCCCCTTCGTGGTTTTCGACGACGCCGATCTCGACGCCGCTGTTCAGGGCGCCGTGGCCGCAAGCCTGATCAATGCCGGGCAGGACTGCACGGCCGCCACTCGCGCCTACGTGCAGCGGCCGCTGTACGACGCGTTCGTGTCGGGGGTGGCCGACGTCATGGGCACGGTGCGGCTCGGCGACCCGCTCGATGCGAACACCGACCTCGGCCCCTTGGTGAGCCGGCGTCAGCAGCAGCGGGTGGCCGAGTTCGTCGAGCGGGCAGTGGCAGCGGGGGCACGGGTGGTCACGGGGGGCAGCGCGCCCGGTGGCGCGCTCTCCGGGGGTGCCTACTACGAGCCCACCCTGATCGTCGACGCGGCCCAGGACTCTGAGATCGTGCAGAGCGAGGTGTTCGGCCCCGTACTGGTGGTGCTTCCGTTCGACACCGATGACGACGGAATTGCGCTCGCCAACGACACCCCCTTCGGCCTTGCAGCGTCGGCCTGGACTCGCAGTCTGTCGCGCGGCATGCGGGCCTCGCGCGAGATCGAGGCTGGCTGCGTGTGGATCAACGATCACATTCCGATCGTGTCGGAGATGCCGCACGGGGGAGTGAAGGCCTCGGGCTTCGGCAAGGACATGAGCACCTACTCGTTCGACGAGTACACGATCGTCAAGCACGTGTCGGTCGAGGTGACCGACGTGGTGCGCAAGGACTGGCACCGCACGATCTTTGGTCAGCGGAGCTAGCGATGCCCTTCGCCCGCGACGGGTCTGCCGAGCACGCGGGCTCCCTGCGCGACCTCACGCTGATGCCGTTCTGGCTCGACGACCCTCGGCGCCCTGCTCCCGCGCCCGCCCTCACTGGCGAGGCGTCGGCCGACCTCGTGGTGGTCGGCGGGGGGTTCACCGGGCTCTGGACAGCGCTGCGAGCGGTTGAGCGCGACCCCGGGCGCGACGTCGTGCTTGTTGAAGGGGCCACGGTGGCGCACGGCGCCACCGGACGCAATGGAGGGTTCTGTGCGGCCTCGATCACCCACGGCTTCGGCAATGGGCTCACCCGATGGCCCGACGAACTCGCGACCCTAGTGAGGCTCGGACACGAGAACCTCGACGCCATCGAGGAGTCGGTGGGGCGCTACGGCATTGACTGCGACTTCGTGAGGTCGGGCTCCCTCGATGTGGCCTTCGAGGAGCATCAGGTTAACGACCTGCGTGAGGAGGCCGAGGTGGGTGCCCGCTACGGCATCGACGCCGAGTTCCTCGATCGCGAGCAGGTGCGCGCGCTCGTCGATTCCCCTCTCTACCTCGCTGGTGTGCTCGATAGGCACGGCACCGCGATCGTGAACCCGGCCCGGCTTGCCTGGGGGTTGCGCCAGGCGTGCCTCGATGCCGGTGTTCGCATTCACGAGCAGTCGCCGGTCACCGCCATTAACGACGATGGCTCCGCCCTGGTGCTGCGCACCCCGCTCGGGCGAGTAAGGGCCCGCCGGGTCGCGTTGGCCACCGCCGCGTTTCCGCCCCTGCTGCGCAGGCTCACGTCGTACGTGGTGCCTGTGTACGACTACGTGCTAATGAGCGAGCCGCTCAGCGACAAGCAGCGCGACGCCGTCGGGTGGCGCTACCGGCAGGGCATTGGCGACTGCGGCAACCAGTTTCACTACTACCGGCTCACCGACGACGGTCGCATTCTCTGGGGCGGCTACGACGCGGAGTACCACTGGAACAACGGGTTCGGACCGCACCTCGACAACGACCACGACTCGTACCTGAGGCTGGCCACTCACTTCTTCGAGACGTTCCCCCAGCTGCGCGGGCTGCGCTTCACGCATGCCTGGGGTGGGGCCATCGACACCTGCTCGCGGTTCTCGGCTTTCTGGGGTCGAGCCCACGGCGGGCGCCTCGGCTACGTGACCGGCTTCACCGGGCTTGGTGTGGGGGCGTCGCGATTCGGGGCCGACGTGCTGCTCGACCTCATCGACGGGCTCGACACCGAGCGCACCCGCCTCGAGATGGTGCGCACTAAGCCACTACCTTTCCCGCCCGAGCCCCTGCGCTCGGTGGGAATCTCGCTCACCCGCCGATCACTCGACCGAGCCGACCGAGGTGGTGGTCGACGCAACCTCTGGCTGCGCGGGCTTGACCGCGTGGGGTTGGGGTTCGACTCGTAGATTCCCGGTTACTGAGAATCAGAGTGTGACCTGAGTCACATGTTATGGGCCCTCAGTCCCTAGGTGTCCCGATAGTCGGACAACTCGAGGGTGTCGTTGCCCGCGCCGCCGGTTAGCGTCGCACCATGCAACGTCGCCTCGCTCCACGGCTGGTTGCCTCCTCGGGGGCACTGGTGCTGGCGGTTGTCGCGTCGCTGTCGGCGGTCTCGCCTGCAGCGGCTGTGATGGCCCCCGAAGCGGTGCGCCTGACCGTTCCTGCCTTCCCGTCGAACCTCGTGCTGGCCACCACCTGCGCGTCGATCCCCGATCCGTGCCGAACCAGCGGCGCGCAGGTACGTGCTGTGCAGAGCGCGCTTGTGCGTCGGGGCTGGGTGATCGGCCAGTACACGCCGGGGGTCTACGGAAGTACCACCGCGGCGACGGTCAAGCGATACAAGACGGCCCATCCTGGGCTAGGCCCCTCGAACATGGTGGGCCCCCGTACGTATGCCTCGATCACGCGCAGCAGTGCGACTACTCCAGCCTCACCGGCCCCCACCACCTCACCGCGCTTCACACGCATCGAGCAATGTCTGTCGATCGGCGGCACCGACCCCACCACCACCGCGGCCGCGCGCACGTCGGAGTCGGCCCGGCGCGGGGTGACCCTGAGCCAGTTCGTGCGCTCGCGCATGGGCTGCAAGGTCGTGGTGCGCGAGTCGGGCGGCAACTGCAGAATTGTCAGCGCGTCAGGTAAGTACCAGGGCAGGTGGCAGCTCGACATCGACGAATGGCTCAGTCTTGGCGGACTTGCCTTCGCCGGACGCCCGCACCTAGCCACCTGTGCCCAGCAGGACATCGTCGCCTACCGGAACTGGATCGACCGAGGGTGGACGCCATGGACCACGGCGTACTAGGCCGCCGCGCGGACCGTGCTCGGCAGGTTTCGAGGGCGGTGGCGTGCGTCGCGGCATTCAGCGCATTGGTGGCGGGCCCCACGTTGGTGACTACGTCGGTGGCAGCTCCGGTAGTCGTCGCTCCCACCGCGGCTCCGCCCGCTTTCGTGCGAGCGGCGCTGCCCGCTTTCCCCTCCGAGATGGTGCTGCAGATCGGGTCGCGCGGGCCTCAGGTGGTGGTCGTGCAGCGTGCCCTCGTGCGCCACGGCTACGTGATCGGCCGTCATGTACTGGGCCTCTACGGCCGCACGACCGCTGACGCGGTGCTGCGCTTCAAGCGCGCCCACCCCGGGCTGGGGCCCACCAATCGAGTGGGTCCGCGTACCTACGCGGCGCTCACGGCGGTCGCTGGCGGCGGCAACACTGGCGAACGTGGGCCCGAAGCCTTCGTCTCGTATCGGTCGCGGGCCCCGGAGGCCTGGAACACCCCGGGCTACGCGCGGTGGTACGCCGCGCAGAGGCTGAGGGCGTACGGCTGGGGTGCCGGCCAGATGGGCTGCCTGAGGCCGATGTGGATCGCTGAGTCGCACTGGGGCTTCCGCGAGTCGAGCGGTCAGTACGTCGGGATTCCCCAGACCACCGTGGGGGTCGCCGAGAAGTATGGGTTCACGTGGTCGGCCTACCGCGCCACCCCGGAGATTCAGGTCGAGGTCGGCTTGCGCTACATCCGCGATCGCTACGGGAGCCCCTGCAAGGCGTGGTCGTTCTGGCGGGCGCAGGGGGCGCGACAGGACTCCACCGACCCGCAGCAATGGTGGGGCGGCTGGTACTGACCTTCCGCGTCGGGGGCACCCAAGCACGTACCTATCGCGCTCAGGCGCCCCAGCCTGACGAACGAACGCGACCTTCAGGCGAAGCCGACTACGAGGCCGTCTGCTCGGCGAACGCGGCCTCGAGCACATCGAGACCCTCGCTCAGGAGGGCGTCGCCGATGACCAGGGGCGGCAGGAAGCGCAGCACGTTGCCGTAGGTTCCGGCGGTGAGTACCACCACTCCCTGGGCGTGGCAGGCCTTGGCCACCCGCGAGGTGAGGTCAGCATCGGGCTCGAGGGTTCCGGGCCGCACGATCTCAATCGCGATCATGGCGCCACGCCCTCGGATGTCTCCGATGGCGCCCGTGTCGGCGGCCATCTTCTCGAGCCGGGGCCGCATCACCGACTCGATGCGGCGGGCCGCTGCGGGAAGGTCAAGCTCCTCCATCGTGGCGATGGCCCCGAGCGCCGCCGCGCAGGCGAGCGGGTTGCCACCGTAGGTGCCCCCGAGCCCGCCCACGTGCACGGAATCCATGATCTCGGCGCGGCCGGTAACGGCGGCGAGCGGAAGGCCGCCGGCGATTCCCTTCGCGGTGGTGATGAGGTCGGGTACCACTCCCTCGTCGTCGCACCCGAACCACTCGCCGGTGCGGCAGAAGCCGGTCTGAATCTCGTCGGCCACGAAAACGATGCCGTTGTCGGTGGCGAAGTCTCGCAGCGCGCCGAGGAATCCGGGGGCTGGAACGATGAAGCCACCCTCGCCCTGAATCGGCTCGATGATGAGGGCGGCAACGTTGTGGCTGCCGAGTTCCTTGTCGATGCGCGAGATGACGTCGAGGGCGACCTCGTTGCCCTTGCGGCCGCCGTCGTGGAACGGGTACGACATGGGCATGCGGTACACCTCGGGCGCGAACGGGCCGAACGACTCCTTGTAGGGCATGTTCTTCGCCGTGAGAGCCATCGTGAGATTGGTGCGGCCGTGGTAGCCATGCTCGAACACGACCACGGCCGAACGCTTGGTGTAGGCGCGCGCGATCTTCACGGCATTCTCAACGGCCTCGGCGCCCGAGTTGAACAGTGCCGACTTCTTGGCGTGGTCTCCGGGAGTGAGGCGGTTGAGCTGCTCGCACACGGCCACGTAGCCCTCGTAGGGAGTGACCATGAAGCACGTGTGGGTGAAGGCTGCGACCTGCTCCTGTACGGCCTCGACAACGCGCGGTGCGGAGTTTCCGACGTTGACCACCGCGATTCCGGCACCGAGGTCGATCAGCGAGTTGCCGTCGACATCGACGAGGATGCCGCCGCCCGCTGCCGTGATGAACGCCGCGATCGTGCCGCCGACGCCATTGCTGACCGCCGCGCTGCGGCGGGCCTGCAGCTCGAGCGAGCGTGGTCCGGGGATGGCCGTTACCAGGCGACGCTCCTGCGGAATGGTGTGGGCAGCGGGGATCACGGTGTCAGTCATGGGGCCAGCATAGGGTCGCGGGCGCTCGGCAGCACAGCCACAGCGCCACTAGATTGGGCTCATGCCCACGCCGCCGTCGAGCCCGAGACGAGTGGTGCTGCTGGGTTCTACGGGCAGTATCGGAACCCAGGCACTCGACCTCATCGGGCGCAACCCCGACCGATTCACCGTGGTGGGCCTCGCGGCCGGCGGTTCCACTCCCGACAGCGTTGCCCTGCTGGCCCAGCAGGCGGTGCGCTGGGCGGTCGAGGTGGTGGCGGTACACGGGGCCACCGCCGCGCAGGAACTGCAGCTCGCCATCTATGCCGCGGCCAAGGAGGGTGGCTACGAGACGGGCTCGTTCCGACT
>WLOZ01000014.1 GCA_009699025.1 Actinomycetota bacterium | reverse complement strand
GCCTCACACCCACCGATGCTAATGCCATCGCCTACTGTGGCGGGATGCCCGAGTGGGGAGTCGCACTGGTGGCGACCTGCTGCGTGCTCGGGGTGGTCGGCACCATCCTTCCGATCGTGCCCGGCACGATCGTGATAGCGCTGGCGATTTTGGTGTGGGGCATCGTCGAGACCACGCCATCGTCGTGGGCGATCACGGCGGTGGCTCTGGTGGTGCTCGGGGTGGGCCAACTCCTCAAGTACCTCATCCCCGGCCGACGCCTCGCCGCGGCAGGTGTGCCCACTCTGACGATGGTGGCAGGCGGCATCGGCGGCATCGTCGGATTCTTCGTCGTGCCGCTCGTGGGAGTGGTGGTCGGGTTCATCGTGGGGGTGTTCGTGGTCGAGATACTGCGCCTACGCGATCTGCGCACAGCGTGGCCGGCGACCTGGGAGGCGATGAAGGCCTCCGGGCTGTCGACGCTGATCGAACTTGCCGCAGCATTGCTGGCCACCGCGATCTGGGCCGGAGGTGTGCTCACCACCTAGCGCGGTGTTGCTGATCGACTCAAGCAGTGTCGCTGCGTCGACGGCGCACGCCTCGATACTCAGCCTCAACGAGCGAGTCAATGCGCACCTCGGACACGGTGAGATCGATGATCTCGTGCGCGGTACGGCGCGACTCGACCTCGAGCGCACGAGCAATTTCCTCGACAACGAGGGGGGGCATGGTCAGAGCGGGCAGAGCCGACAGTTCCTGCCGCAGCGGCAGACGTTCATCGTTGTGCTGTGCCACCACAGTGCACCTCCTCCGCACGATCGGGTGATGCGCGTGAGTGAAAGGCTATCGCCGGGGTACAGCGCTGACGTCACACTGAGTCGGTGTGTCGCGCATCGATTCAGGCGCCTTCGCGGGTAGCTCTGTGTCGCCTCGGACTACCGCACCACAGTGAAACCAGACATGCGACCGAGCGACACCAGCGTGGAACGCGTGGGCGGACCGTAGGCCGCGCGACCCACGAGTCCGAGCAGGTGGCGCCGAAACACGGTATAGGCGGCCTGGGTGCGCGGCCCCCACTGCCCGTCGACCGGAATCTCAACTCCAACAAGGCGGTTAAGCCCCGCCTGCACCACTCGCACCGCAGGTCGGCTACGGGCGAGCAGCGACGCCACTGAGAGAACCGGTCGGCCCACCTCCGCGGAGGGCCCGGGCACGCTCGACGAGACCGCGCCCCATCCGGTGATCGCTCGGTAGGCAGCGGCCCCCACCACACCCGAGGTGGGCCCGAGCGCTGGATGGGCGAACTGGAAGGCGACCACGGCGTCACGCGTCTGGGTTCCGAAGCGCCCGGGCGTAATGGCGCCGAACATCTGGGGGCGCAGGTATCCGCCCCGGATCAGCGAACGCTGCAGCGCAGCCACCACCGGCCCCCTCGCGCCAAGTCCCACGGTGCCACCGGCGAAGGGCGGCGTGACCGTGCTGGGAGTCGGCGTGGGGACTGGGGAGGGGGTTGGAACGGGCGTCGGCGTGGGCGTGGGCGGGCGGTAGTCGGCGGGTGCCATCACGCGACGGGCGACCAGAAACTGTCGGCCCGACATGGGTCCCGTGCCCCAGAAGGTGCTCACATGGGCCACGTCGCCGCACGAGTTCGTGTGGAGCATGTACCCGTCACCTAGGTACATCGCTACGTGCCGATAGGTCGCGCCTCCGGTGTCGTAGAGCACGAGGTCGCCGGGGCGCAGGTTCGCGGGAGTAACGAGCGCGGCCCACGAGGCGAGCGGAACCCCGTCCCACGGCACCATGTCACGCGTCGAGGGGGCCCAGTCGACGCCAGCGGTATCGAGGCCCGCCCCGATGAAGTAGGCCCGCGACACGAGCGAGGAGCAGTCGAAGCGGAAGGGGGCCATGCGTCCTACGCCTCCGCAGGCGTACGGCGCGCCGAGCATGCCGAATGCCGCCACGATGGCCAAAGCTGCCTGGGGCGTGGCGGCGGCGGCCACCGCATGGCGGCACAGTGCGAGGCCACCCATGACAGCGCTTCCGTCACGCAGCGTGCCGCTAGGTGCCGTGGTGGGGCAGCTTCTCGAGGCAGCGGCAGCCGTGGTTGCGGTGATAGACGTGGCAGCAGTGGTCACAGCAACCGAGGGCGACAGGCCTGCGAGCGGCAGGCAGAGTGCTGCCGCCGCCACCGCTGCGGCCACCCGCACTAGTCGCGCCCGTTTCAGCGAGCCGCATTGACTCAGTATTCGTGTCATGTCGTCAGGCCACCAGCGAGAAGCCTGCGAGCCGGCCGAGAGCCGCGAGGGAGCCCGCGCCGGGTGCGCCCGTGGCGGCCGCACCCCTGAGCCGCAGACGCGTGTGACGGAACTGGTCAAACGCAGCCTGGGTCATCGGGCCCCAGCGGCCGTTGATGGGAAGCCCGGCGTCAACCACTCGGTTGAGAGCCGCCTGCACCACCATGACGCTGGCTGCAGCGTGCCTGAGCACGCGACTCAGGGAGATTTTCTTGCTGGCCCGGGCTGGCGACGCTGACGACCCTGACGCGGCAGGCCGCCAGCCTGTCAGCGTGCGGTAGGCCGCCTGTGTTATCCGGCCGGTGACGGGGCCGACGGCGGGGTGCTCGCGCTGGTACAGCCGCACCGCGTCGAGGGTCTGCTGGCCGAAACCGCCATAGGGCACCTGACCGGCCTGAACGCCAGGAATGGTGTAACCGAGACGGATCAGGGCACGCTGAACACTGGCCACCGCGGGCCCGCTGGCCCCCCGGACTAGGACCCCACCCGGGAACGCTGCGACTCCGGCAGGACTCGCGCTCGTCCTGTCACCAACTGAGGCGCGGTCCGAGACACGCGGGCCGATCGCGCGCGCCTCGCCAGGCATGACGACGCGGCGGGCGACGAGGAAGGTGCGCCGCCCGCCAGCGTCGAATCCCCAGAACGAACTGATGTGGGCCACATCTCCGCACGTGCTGGTGTGCAGCATGAAGCCGTTGCCGAGGTACATGGCCACGTGTCGGTAGGTGGCACCGCCGGTCGCGTAGAGCACGAGGTCGCCAGGGCGGATGCTGCTCGGGGCCACGTACGAGGCCCACGAGGCCAGTGCTGCCCCGCCCCAGGGCACCATGTCACGGGTCGATGACGACCAGCCGGGACCGGCGGTATCGACCCCGGCTAGCGCGTAGGCGCGCGAGACGAGCGAGGAGCAGTCGAACTGGGTCGGTGCCAGTCGGGCGGTGCCGTCGCACGCGTAGGCCGAGCCCAGCATGTGAAAGGCAGCTCGAATGGCATCCTTGGCCTGCTGCGTCGCGGCGAAGGCCACGGCCTGCCCACACAGCGCACGTGCGCCGATCTGATCGCTCCCATCGCGCAGGCTTCCATCTGGAACCGAGGTCGGGCAGGCTTCCACTGACACGACGGGCACTGGCGGGGTTGCCGCCTGAGCAGGCGCCACGCCCACGAGGGAGGCAAGCGCGCCCACCACTCCCACAGCGGCCACGAGGGCTGCACGGCGGCGGTTGAACGGGCTCCACATGTGAGGTGCATCGTCGCGTTCAAAGCCGCCTTGAGCGCTGGTGGCCAACTTTCTCGCGGCCCCGAGAATGTCGTGAGGGAATCACACGCGTGTAATTCACGGGCGGGCCCGTAAGACGCAGGGCTAGTCGTCGGTGCTGCGCCGCATTCTCTTGGTGTGTGAGCGCTGACGCTTGTCGACCAGTCGCCTCTCGACCGACGACCGGCTCGGCCGGGTTGCACGTCGTCGACGCGGCGGCGGGGCCACTGCCTCGGCGAGCACCCGGGCCAGTTGCTGCTGGGCGACTCGACGGTTTTGCAGTTGCGAGCGCTCCTGAGCCGACGACACCGCCAGCACGCCATCGACCAGTCGCGAGCCGAGCCGCTCGACTGCCCTAGCCCGCAACGTCTCCGGCAGGCTGGGCGACTTCATCACATCGAAGAGAACCTCGGCACGGGAGTCGGTGGTATTGACCGACTGGCCACCGGGGCCCGAGGAGCGCGAGAAACGCCAGGAGAGTTCCCCCTGCGGGATCGAGAGTGAGTCGGTGATGCGGAGGTCATCAGGGGCCATACGCGTGCTCAGTGCGCGTCAGGCGCCGCCAGCACCCGCACCGTGGGCAGCGGCAGCAGCGGAGGGGAAGGTTGTGTGGCGGTCGCGGGGCGATTGGGAGTGTTCCACGACAGCGAAGCGCCCGCGCAGAACTGCCGAACCACGACTCCGTACACTCCGGGGCGATGGGGCCACTGCACCCGCATCGAGGGGTAGAAGGGCATGCCGAACGGTTGCGCCGGCCCCGTGGCGCGCCAGGTGAGCTGCTGGGTTCCGTTGGCTAGCACGGTGCGGCTGACGGCCCATCCCTTGAGCGCACGCGGCGTCACGGTGCCAAACCGGCTGTTGAAGTAGGCGCTCACCCTGGTGGTGGGGAACACGTTGGGCACCTTGGACGCGGGGTTGCAGCCGTGCTGAATCTCCATCGTGAGTCGGCTGGCCTGGCCCGCGTAGGCAGGCGTGCCTCTGAGCTCAATGATCGCGTGGGCCTCGGCAGGAACGACGGCCACCGCAACGAGCAGGGCCGACACGGCCACTGAAGCGATCGACAGGGTGGTGCGGCGGACCAGTAGTGATGTCATGTCAGAACGGTATCGCACCGAGCGCCGCAGATTTGCGCCTCACCACAGACGCATCGCTCCGCGGTAGAGGTCGGCGAGCAGGTCTTCGCTGACCTCGCACGGCGCATTCGCGAGCAGCCGCTGCTGCGCCCACGCGCCCGAGGTGAGCCCCGGCACGTCGACCTCGCCGTAGCCGACGCCTGACATTCCATTGGGCATCCCCGTGGCCCTCATCAGAACCACGAGCCGCTCGGCCAATAGCACCCCTGAGTCCTCAAGACCAGCGCCAGCGACGTCGGCCCCAAGGAGTTCGGCTGCGCGGAGGTGACGATCAGGACACGCGGGAGCGGTGTGTGCGAACACCGTCGGAGCACTCACGATAACGCTCATGCCATGCGGCACCATCGGCTCGTCCTGCGGGTAGCCGGGCGGACGGAAGTCGTGCACCATTCCGGCCACCGAGTACGCCATCGCGTGCGGGATGTGCACGCCAGAGTTCCCGAAGGCGATGCCTGCCAACGTGGCAGCCCACATCATCTGGCTGCGGGCCTCGTGGTCGTTCGGGTCAGCGACGGCGCGCTCGAGGTGGGTACCTAGGAGTGAGAGGGCACGCTCGCAGCCCATATCGCTCCAGGGGTTGGCACCCTGGCTCATCGGCCGAAGTGCGGGCGACGCAGGTGCCGGCCGAGCCGCGAAGGGCCGCGCGGTGTACGACTCGAGGGCGTGGCAGAGCACGTCGAACCCGCTGGCTGCCACCACGGCACCCGGCAGGGAATGCGTCGTGGTGGGATCGACCAGGGCCATCGACGGCTTGAGCCGGGACGAGGCGATTCCGGTCTTCACGTGCATCGAGAGCAGGTCGAACACCGCGATTCCGGTGCACTCGGAGCCCGTGCCCGAGGTGGTCGGACACGCGATGTGCGGTGCGAGCGGGCCGGGCACCGGGAGCGCGCGACCAATGGGTGCGTTGACATAGTCGAGCAGGTCGGCTGGGTAGCTGGCGTAGAGGTTGGCGGCCTTGGCCGTGTCGATCACCGACCCCCCGCCCACCGACACATACCCGTCGAAGCGCCCCTCAGTGGCAAATCTCACCGCGTGGGCGAACGACTCGTCGGTCGGCTCAACCCGCACCTCGTCGAACACCACGACGTCAAGCCCGGCACCTACGAGCGACTCCCACACCTGTGCCAGTTGCGGAAGCTGGCGGACCCGGGAGTCGGTGAACAGCGCAACTCGCGTCATTCCGAGGCCGCGCGCCCGATCACCCGCTTCGGCCAGCACGCCAGGGCCGAAAGCGATGGCCGACGAGTCGACGGCAAAGACAGACTCGCCGCCCTCGTGGGGGGTGAAGTACGAGTGACAGCAGGCCATGGGACACCTCGCAGGAAGGGGTGGATGGGCCCCGCGAACGTAGCACGGGTGACCTCGGACTCGCTCATCCATACGAAAGCGTCATTCCGACCTCTTTGCCAAACTGCGGGTGTGACGCTTTCGTATGGATGAGCAGGGAGGGGTGGGGGCTTCGGGAGCACTATCCCTGTGCTGATCGGGTTGCTTCGACACGTCAGTACAGTCTTTGCTGTGACTCCGAACCAGCGACTCCTCGCGGCAGGTGCCGACCCGCTGCCCACCTACCTCGACCAGTGCCAGGCAGCGCCCGAGACTCAACTCGAGACCCTGCTCGACATCGTGGGCCGCTCGGCCGACACCGAGTGGGGACGTGCCCACGACTTCTCGGGAGTGCGATCGGTTGATGACTTCCGCGCCCGCGTTCCGCTTACCGAGTGGTCGGACTATGAGGCGGTCTCTGAACGAATGCAGGAGGGCGAGACCAACCTCACCTTCCCCGGCGCTCCCGAGTTTTTCGTCCTCACGAGTGGCACCACCGGGTTCTCCAAGCTCATTCCCGAGTCTGCAGCAGGACTAGCCGCCAAGCGCGCCACCAGCGACCTGCGCATCGCGGCAGTAGTTCCGCACGTACCCTCGCTGCGCGACGAGGGCGCGATCCTCACCTTCGCCAACCGACGCGTGTTCGGGACAACCCCCAGCGGAATCGAGTTCGGCAGTGCGTCAGGCAGCAACCTCACCCTGTCGCCGCCGCTGGGGCCTAGCCGTCTGGCCTATCCCCTCTCCATCCTCGAGCGGGTCGACCACGAACACGATGTCGACTATCTGATTCTGCTCTGTGCCCTCGGCGCCGACGTGAGAGCGATTCGTGGTAACAACGCGGGCCGGCTGATCACGCTCCTCGAAGCCGCAGACGCACGACGCGACGACCTGATCAGCGACATCCGCCACGGCACGATCACCCCGTCGATCACCCTCGAGCCAGAACTCCGAGCGTCGCTCACCCAGCGCCCCAACCCCGCGCGGGCCGACGCGCTCGATGCCGCGATCGCCGAGCGGGGTCATCTCGACGCCGCTGCCGCGTGGCCAAACCTCGCCGCCCTCATCTTCTGGCTGTCAGGTTCGGTGGGTCGCTACATGGCGGACCTTCTTCCCCACGCACCTAGTGGAGTCACCACCTTCGACATCGGCTACGGCGCCAGCGAGGGACGCTTCAATGTGCCCCTCAACCCGGGTGTGTCGGCCGGTCCACTGGCATTGCACGCGCAGTTCCTCGAATTCGTGCCGCTCGACGGCGGAGACCCACTGCTTGCCCACGAGGTGAGTGACGGCGCGAGCTACCGACTGGTGACAACGTCGTACTCGGGGCTCTACCGATACGACATCCACGACATCGTGCGGGTCGACGGGTTCACCGGAGGCTCGCCCCACATCGTGTTCGAGTCGAAGGGCGCCGACGTCGGAAACGTCGCCGGAGAAAAGATCGCGGGGTCAGAACTGATGCGCGAGATCGACGCAGCCCTGCTCCAGGCGGGGCTGACCGTGCGCCACTACTGCGTCGTGACCGACCTCGACCGACATGGCTACGACGTCTGCCTCGAGCTTGACCCCGCGTCCGCTCCGCCGCCAGCTAACCTCGCCGACATCACCGAGGCTGCACTCACGCGCACCGGCATGATCTATCCGTACTTCCGCGGGCAGGGGCTCATCGCTCCGTCGCGCACCCTGGTGATGGCTTCCGGCTGGCAGGAGCAGTTGTATGCCACGCGCACCGGCGCGGGAGTTTCACGCTCACAGGTGAAACTGCCCCTGATCGTGCTGGAGGTTCCCCATCCTTCCCTCACCACCGTGGCCCTGATGTCATCGGCTCTGACGCCGGACTGAGTCGCTTTTCGCTTGTCGCAAAGGACTTAAACGGCAGTTTCACTTACGTCTGTGTGTCACCATACGTCTATGCGAGTTCTCCTAGTGGAAGATCACGACGTGCTGGCCGACACCATCGCCACCGGCCTACGGCGTGAGGGCATGGCAGTCGATGTGTCGAGTGATGGTCAGCATGCGATTGATTCAACATCGGAGCACGCCTACGACGTCGTCGTGCTTGATCGTGACCTTCCACTCGTTCACGGCGACGACGTCTGCCGACACATCTCGTCCGAGCACCCTGGCACCCGCATTCTCATGCTCACCGCCTCTGACCTCGTTGCCGACCGGGTGCAGGGTCTGAGCATCGGCGCCGACGACTACCTAGCGAAACCGTTCGCCTTCGCCGAATTGGTGGCACGCGTGCGAGCCCTCGCCCGCAGGTCGCGCGTGGCCGCTCCCCCCACGATTACTAGGGGCGGCCTCACCCTAGACACCGGCCGGCATCTGGTCGAGCGTGACGGCAGGGCGATCGAACTCACCCGCAAGGAGTTCAACCTGCTCGAGGAACTCATGCGGGCCGACGGAGCAGTCGTGAGCCACGAGGAACTGCTAACGCGGGTGTGGGACGCGTCGATCGACCCGCTCACCAACGCCATCAGGGTTACCATGATGACCCTGCGCCGCAAGCTGGGCGAGCCGGCGCTCATCGAGACGGTCTTGGGCGCCGGATACCGTCTGTGAGAAGTTGGCCTCGGTTGAGGCTTCGCACTCGACTGACCCTCACGTACAGCGCCGCGCTGTTCACCGTGCTCTGGTGTGTCACGGCGTTTATGGGCTACGTACTCGCCTCAACCGGCTTACTCGATCGGCTGTCCCTCGAATCCGCCGTGCAGAGCCTCCCGTTCGACAGCGTCTTGTCCAACGCAACAGGGGGCCTCACCCTCCCCTTGGGCGGGAACGTGTTTACCGGCAAGCAGTTGGTGAGGCTCGCCGTGCTCTACGGCGTGATCAGCGTGGTCATGGGCTGGTGGGTGGCCCGTCGTACCGTGCGCCCCATCACCCGCATCACCGAGAGCATTCAACATATCGCCGACGCCTCCATCCGTGAGCGCATCAACTTTGAGGGTCCCTCTGACGAGATCAAGAGCTTGGCCGACACGTTCGACACGATGCTCGATCGCATTGAGAGCGCGCAGAGCGGACAAAGGCGGTTCGTCGCCAATGCAGCGCATGAACTGCGCACGCCTCTCACCGTGCAGCGGGCGATACTCGAGGTTCGGAGGGCCAACCCCGACACCAGCACCGACGCGCACGAGCTTATTGACGAGTTGCTCGCCGCCACTACCCGCACCGAGGCCCTCGTCGAGTCGCTGCTCGCCCTCGCTCAAGGCGAGCAGCCTCCAGAGCTGACCGAGACTGTCGACCTCGCAGCGAGCGCGCGTCTGTGCCTGAACTCCCTGGCCCACATCAGCCCGGCTTCTCTCACCATGACCGACATGCTGCGGACTGCCCCCACCGAGGGAGACCCAGCCATGCTCGACCGAGCAGTGTCGAACTTGATCGAGAACGCGATGCGGCATAACCGTGAGGGCGGCTGGGTGCACGTGTCCACGAGCGTGGTGGGCGATGGAGCCCGCCGCACTAGTCGACTCGTGGTCCAGAACTCCGGCCCTCTCGTTGACGAGAACGATGTGGCCTCACTCTTCGAGCCCTTTCGCCGCGGACATGCGCGCATCGGTCGAGGCACCGGCCTGGGCCTGTCGATTGTGCGGGCCGTCGCCACCAGCCATCACGGGGTAGTCGAGGCGCAGGTGCGCACTCAGGGCGGACTGCGGGTGACCCTCGACCTGCCGTTCTCCCCCCACTCTGACGAGGTCGCGTCGAACTGACCTACCCACAATCGCGCGGGCGGGTCAGCCTCGCGCGACGTCGTCGGGGCTCTCACTGAACTGGCTTTCGTACAGATCGAAGTAGAACCCCTCGCGCGCCATCAGCTCGTCGTGACTGCCCTGCTCGACGATGCTGCCCCTGTTCATCACCAGGATCACGTCGGCGTTGCGAATCGTTGACAACCGGTGCGCAATCACGAAGCTGGTGCGCCCCTGACGAAGATCGGCCATGGCCCGCTGAATCAGCACCTCGGTGCGCGTGTCGACCGAGCTGGTGGCCTCGTCGAGGATCAGCACCGCCGGGTCGGCGAGGAACGCGCGCGCAATGGTGAGCAGCTGCCGCTCGCCTGCGCTCACGTTCTCTCCCTGCTCGGTGAGCCGCGTCTGATAGCCGTCAGGAAGCGTGCGGATGAAGTGGTCGGCGTACGAGGCGGTCGCGGCGCGGCGCACGTCATCGTCGGTGGCCCACTCAGCGCCGTAGGCGATGTTGTCGTGAATGGTGCCCTCAACGAGCCAGGTTTCCTGCAGCACCATTCCGAAGCAGCGCCGTACCTGCTCGCGCGTGGCCTCTCGGGTATCGATGCCATCGATGAGGATGCGTCCGGCCTGAACCTCGTAGAAGCGCATCAGCAGGTTGACCAGCGTGGTCTTGCCCGCCCCCGTGGGGCCCACGATCGCAATGGTCTGGCCCGGCTCGACGGCCAGGCTCAGGTCGTCGATCAACGGGGTGTCCTCGCGATACCTGAACCGGATGTTCTCGAAGGTGATGCGGCCCGATGGGTCGGCTACCGGTACCGCGTCGACGTCGTCTGGTTCCTGCTCTGGAGCGTCGAGCAGCTCGAACACACGCTCGGCGGACGCCGCGCCCGACTGCAGCAGGTTGGCCACGCCAGCGATTTGGGTGATGGGCATGGTGAACTGCCTCGAGTACTGGATGAACGCCTGCACGTCGCCGAGCGACATCGCGCCACTGGCCACCCTGAGCCCGCCGAAGACCGCGATGGCCACGTAGTTGAGGTTCGACACCAAGGTGAGCGCGGGCTGGATCATGCCCGACACGAACTGCGCCCGAAAGCTGCTCTCGTACATCTGCTCGTTTGCGGTGTCGAAGTTGGCGATCGCCTCGTCGCGGTGGCCGTACACGCGCACGAGCTCGTGGCCCGAGAACATTTCCTCGACGTGCGAGTTGAGCTTGCCCGTCCACGTCCACTGGTTGATGAAGTGCGGCTTTGATCGCCTACTGATGAGCATCGTCGCCACGAAGCTCAGGGGCACGGTGAGCACTGAGACGAGGGCAAGGAGTGGACTGATCCACACCATCATGGCCAGCACGCCGACGACGGTGAGGAGCGCGGTGACCATCTGGGTCAGGGTCTGCTGCAGGGTCGTGGAGATGTTGTCGATGTCGTTGGTGACCCGACTGAGCAGGTCGCCACGAGGCGTGGAGTCGAAGTAGCGCAGCGGCAGTCGGCCGAGCTTGGCGTCGACGTCTTCGCGCAGCCGGTACATCGTGCGCTGCGTGACACCGGCCATCAGGTAGTTCTGGGCCCACGACAGCAGCGACCCCACGAAGTAGAGAACGACGGCGAGCGCCAGCAACCGTCCCAGTGCCGTGAAATCGACCCCCTGGCCAGGAGTGAGGGTCATAGCCGCCACCATGTCGGCCTGTCGGTCCTGGCCCTGGGCACGCAGTGCCTCCACCGCCTGCGCCTGAGTCATGCCCGCCGGAATTCTCAGCGACACAACCCCGTCAAAGAGAACGTTGGTGGCATTGCCCAAAATCTTCGGCCCCAGCACGGTGAAAAAGACGCTCACGCTTCCGAGCACGAACACACCCACCACCACCGCCCGCTCGGGGCGAAGCCGGTCGGTGAAGCGTCGCAGTGAAGCTGTGAAGTCGTGGGCCCGCTCGGCCGAGGGCACCATCGACATCCCGGGTGGCCCCCCACCCATCGGTCCGCGGGTTGGCGCTCCGCCCGGCGCGCCCGGTCCCCCCGGTCGCAGCATGCTCATGGTGCCGATACCTCGAGCTGCGACGCCACGATCTCGCGATACGTCTCACACGTCTCAAGTAGCTCCTCATGCGTACCCTGGCCCACGACCCGCCCGTAGTCCATCACCACGATGAGGTCGGCGCCCACCACCGAGCTGACGCGCTGGGCAACGATAATGACCGTCGCGCCCTCAGTGTCGTTGGCGAGGGCTGCTCGCAGCCGCGCGTCGGTGGCGTAGTCGAGGGCCGAGAAGCTGTCGTCGAAGACGTACACCTCAGGCCGTCGCACGATGGCGCGGGCGATGGCCAGCCGCTGACGCTGACCGCCCGAGAAGTTGGCGCCGCCCTGGTCGACCGGGGCCTCGAGCAGGTCGGGGAGTTCGCGCACGAACTCGGCGGCCTGTGCCACCTCGAGCGCGTGCCACACCTCAGCGTCGGTCGCGTCGGGGCGGCCGAAGCGCACGTTGCTCGCGATGGTGCCGCTGAAGAGGAACGCGCGCTGCGGCACCAGCCCGAACCGACGCCACAGCTTCTCCTGCGGCACCGAACGCACGTCGGTACCTCCTACCCGCACCTCCCCCGAGGTGGCGTCGAGCAGCCGCGGGATCAGGTTCACCAGGGTGGTCTTGCCCGACCCCGTGCCGCCGAGAATCGCGTTGGTGGTTCCGGGCGCGAAGGTGAGCGAGACCTCCTGAAGGATCGAGTCCTGGGCTCCCGGGTATCGGAACTGCACGTCGCGCAGCTCAACCAGGCCCCGCACCTCTCGCGTCTCGGACACTCTCAGCGGGAGCTCGCCGTCGAGGATGTCGGGCCGGGTCGAGAGCACCTCATTCACGCGATCGGCCGACGCGGCGGCGCGCGGCACCATCATGAGGGTCATCACGGCCATCATCACCGACATCAGAATCTGCATGATGTACGCGAGGAAGGCGGTGAGGTTACCGATGGGCATATCGCCAGCCGCGACGAGATGCCCGCCAAACCAGATCACGGCGACTGACGACAGGTTCATGATCAGCAGCAGCGCCGGCAGAATCAACGCGAAAATTCTGGTCACACGCAGAGCGGTGTCGGTGAGGTCGGCGTTGGCTCCCTCGAAGCGCCGCTCCTCGCGCTCGGTCTGGTTAAACGCACGGATCACGCGGATTCCGGTGAGGTTCTCACGCAGCACCAGGTTGACCCGGTCGATTTTCACCTGCATCACGCGGAACAGCGGGATGGCCCGGAACACCATCACCGAGATCACCGCCAGCATGAGCGGGATCACCACGATGAGCAGTAGGGCTAACTGTGCATTTTCGCGTACAGCCATGATGATGGCCCCCACGGCGGTGACGGGCGCGAGCACCATCATGGTGAGCCCCACCAGCACGAGCATCTGCAGTTGCTGTACGTCGTTGGTGTTCCGCGTGATGAGTGAGGGCACGCCCAGTGCGTTCACCTGGCCCAGCGAGAGCGATTCGACCCGCTCAAACAGGTCACGCCGCATGTCGCGCCCCACTGCCATGGCGGTACGCGCCGAGAAGTACACCGCCACCACCGACGAAAGACCGAGGGCCGCCGACACGAGGAGCATCACCCCGCCAACCCGCACGATGTACCCAATGTCGCCGGTCACAACGCCGTTGTTGATGATGTCGGCGTTGAGGTTGGGTAGATAGAGGTTGGTGAAGGCCTGCACCAGCAGCAGCAGCGAGATCACCACCAGCACCCCCCGATGGGGGCGCAGGTATCTCGTCAGCAGCGGAGTCACACCTGAGCGTAACTCGCGAGGGCAGGCCCAGGATCAGTCGCGACCGTGGTCCCCCACGAGTGTGGCCACCATCAGCGCCTTGATCGTGTGCAGCCGGTTCTCGGCCTCGTCGACCGACACGTTGGCAGTCGACGAGAACACATCGTCGGTCACCTCGAGCCCGTTGGTGAGTCCGGTCAGTTCGCCGATCTCACGCCCCACGGTGGTGCGCATGTCATGAAATGCGGGCAGGCAGTGCAGGAACCGCACGTAAGGGTTGCCCGTTCGTTCGAGAGTGGCCGAGTTGACCTGGTAGGGGGTGAGCAGCCGAATGCGGTCATTCCACACGTCGGCCGACTCTCCGAGCGACACCCACACATCGGTTTCCACGAAGTCGACGCCGGGCAGTGCCTCGTCGGCGTCGTCGGTCAGCAGGATGCGGGCGCCCGACTCGGCGGCACGCTCGTAGGCAGCGGCCTGCACCTCAGCCGACGGCCACAGCTCGCGAGGAGCGCAGATGCGCACGTCAGACCCCATGATGGCGCCCATCACCAGCAGCGAGTTGCCCATGTTCGACCGGGCGTCGCCGAGGTAGCAGTAGGAAATCTCGTGGGCTGCCTTGCCGCGACCGTACTCGAGCATCGTGAGGAAATCGGCGAGCATCTGGGTGGGGTGCCACTCGTCAGTTAGCCCGTTGTACACCGGGACGTCGGAGTTGTCGGCGATCTCCTGGGCCGTTGACTGCGCGCTGCCGCGGAACTCGATGGCGTCGTACATGCGCGACAGCACCCGTGCGGTGTCGGCGGCCGACTCCTTGTGGCCCAGCTGCGACGACACGGGGTCAAGGTAGGTGACGTGTGCGCCCTGCTGGTAGGCGGCCACCTCGAATGCGCAGCGGGTGCGGGTGGAGGTCTTCTCGAAGATGAGGGCGATGCACTTGCCCGCCAGCACAGCACGCTCGCGCCCTGCCCGACGCGCCTGCTTGAGCTCGCTCGAGAGGTCGAGCAGGTACTGCAGTTCCTCCCGGGTGAAGTCGAGCTCCCGGAGGAAGTCCCGGTTCTGCAGGTCCACAGCCATCGCGCTGCCTTTCACGTGGTGATCGCCGACTCGGAGGAGACGACTGACGAAACATTGAGTCTGGCAGACGGCT
>WLOZ01000139.1 GCA_009699025.1 Actinomycetota bacterium | reverse complement strand
TCGGTGTCGGACATCT
Source organism: Actinomycetota bacterium (assembly GCA_009699025.1). Next base: position 5,783 of record WLOZ01000139.1, on the reverse strand, counting down.
GCGACTCGTGGCGGAACAGTGCGGCGAACTTACGCTCAACCACGTCGGTGACGTCGACCATGTGGTCAGGCTCCGGCCCTCCCATGAGCCACACCCACGGAACCGACCAGGGCTCGAGCCCCTCGTCGTCGAGCAGCGAGGGGTGAGCAAAGGGATTGCCAGCGTCGGGGTACACCGACGCGATCGTGGCCTCGCCCGCGGCGAGGTGGTCGGGGTGCGAGGCCGGAATGCGGTCCCAGCGACGCTCGGGTGACTGCGTGATGATCACCTCGGGTCGAACCTGGCGGATCACGCGCGAGATGTCGCGGCGAAGCCCATGCGACACGGCAAGCTCTCCGTCGTGGTAGCCGAGGAATCGGAGGTCGGTGACCCCGACTTCGGCGGCGGCGGCGGTTTGCTCGGCCCGGCGAATGGTGGCCATCTGGGGGCGCGAGATGGTGCGGTCGGAGCCACCTGCCTGACCATCGGTGACCAAGCAGTAGGTCACCGTCGCGCCCTGGTCGACCAGCGTGGCCACGGTGCCAGCCGATCCGAAGTCGACGTCATCGGGGTGGGCGGTCACCACGAGAACTCGTTCAATGGGCGAATCTGGGGACACGGTTCCTCCGGAATGTCACGCTCGGTAGCCAGTGTGGCTCCAGCGAATGGTCGCAACCGACCAGCGGACAGTCTCTCACCCTTCGCGGAATGTCGCGTTTGGTCGCTCAAGGGTGGCCTCGAGGTGACGATGATAGGAGCATGACCCTCACGGTGAAGCGCGCTCTGGCGCTCCCGGTGGCCATCATGCTTGCGGCGGGAACGCTGGTGTCAATCGCTGTGATCGCGCCAGCTCGTGCTGCGGCCGAGGCCACGCCGGGCGGGTTAACCCTCACCGCCAGTGCCACAGCCCCCGCACCCTACGTGCCCACGAGGGCCGAGGGTCAGCCTGTGCCTGTGGCGCCGGCCGATCTGCCGGTCGCTCTGGAGTCGTTCGCCGAGTACCAGGGACAGGCCCAGTGCACGCCAGGCGCGCAGCCTGGGTCGCTCAGGCTTGCAGCGCTTCTGCGCGACACCTACGGGCCCGCTGACATCGGAATCGAGCGCGACTGCGGTGTTGGTGGCCAAAGCGAGCACAAGGAGGGTCGCGCCCTTGACTGGATGCTCTCGTACCAGGTGCCAGCGGAGAAGGCCACGGTCGAGGCGTTCCTGTGGTGGCTGCTGCAGCCCGACGCCGACGGCAACCCCGCGGCCATGGCGAAGCGCCTGGGCGTGATGTATCTGGGCTGGCACGATCGAATCTGGAAGTCCTACGCCGCTGACAATGGCTGGACCGAACTCAAGGGCTGCTACAGCAAGCAGACCGCCGCCGACGACACGTACTGCCACCGCGACCATCTGCACATCTCGCTCAGTTGGGATGCCGCGGCGGCGAGGACCTCATTCTGGGACCTCAGCGCCGAGACCCTCGCGGCCTGCCCTGAGCCCAACGGAGTGGCAAGCGATCCGAATTCTCCGCTGGCCACCGCGGTCACGGCGCTCACGCCGATGCTGCTGGTGAGCACGCGCACGGGGGCAGGGCTAGCGACCGGGCCGTGCCGGCTCGAGTCCGACCGCTGGAGCGGCGATGGCAGGGCCCTCGAGGTGCCTGTGCTGGGGCGAGGGGGCGTTCCTGCCACTGATGTCGCCGCAGTGCGGATTCGGGTAGGCGTTGCCGGGTCGAATGCGCCGACCGCTGTGGTGGCCGCCGCAACCCGATCGACCGTGCGTCGCTCGTGGACCCTCGATGGCGCCGATGTGGGCAACACGATTGAGGCGACCCAGAACCGCTGGGCCGCAGGCGAGATCATCGCACCTGTCTCGACAGCTGGCACCGTGGTTCTCACCAACCTCTCCGGAGCAGTCGACCTTCGGGTGATCGTGACCGGCTGGGTGGGCGTGGGCGTGGTGGTGCCTCCGCCGCCGGCGCCCACGGTGGTGCCAACCTTCACCCGGGGGCTGCTGACCGTGGGGGCCCGCGGCCCCGCGGTGGCCGCGCTTCAGCGAGCCCTCGTGAACCGCGGCTACCGCATCAGTTCGCTGCAGCCTGCGGGCGCCTTCTTTGGGCGCTACCGCGCCGACACCGCGGCCGCCGTGAGTCGGTATCAGGCCAAGCACCCGAGGGTGGGTCCCGTCACCGGAAGGGTCACGCCCCGGCTGTACCTCCTCATCACGAAGGTGCTGGGCACGCCCGCCACGCCCTCGGTCTCCCTGTCAGCTCTGCTGGCCCACGCCCCCGCGCCGGTGCGCGTGGTGCAGGCCGCGCTCAACTCAGTCGTCGCGGCTGGACTCACGGTTGACGGACTGTGGGGCACACGATCCCAGGCCGCCTGGGACCGATTCCGCGTGGAGGTGATGGGCCTCACCGGTACTCATGAGCCAGGCCCAACGTCCCTGGCCGAACTCGGGCGCCGCGCTGGCTTCAGCACGAGCGCCTAGCTGTAGTCGACTGGTACCGAGCCTCAGGGAGTGCGCGAGGCATGTCGCAGGCCGCGCCTAGACTGGCCGCGATGTCGACACTGTTCTCGCTCCCCGACCCCGCCGAGCGTCCCCGCGAGCCGCACCGGCCCACGGCCGCCGAGATTCTCGACGACCTCAACCCATCGCAGCGCGCGGCCGTGCTTCACGAGGGCTCACCGCTGCTCATCGTGGCCGGGGCAGGCTCCGGCAAGACCCGGGTGCTCACCCGGCGCATCGCCCACCTGATCTCCGACCGCGGCGTGCGGCCCTCCGAGGTGCTGGCCATCACCTTCACCAACAAGGCCGCCGCCGAGATGAAGTCGCGCGTCGAGGAGCTCGTCGGCACCCGAGCCCGCGCCATGGTGGTGTCAACCTTCCACTCGGCCTGTGTACGCATCCTGCGCCGCGAGGCTGCGCGGTTTGGGCTGCCCTCGTCGTTCACCATCTACGACCAGGCCGACTCGCTGCGCCTCGTCACCCTCGTGGCGCGCGACGTCGGCATCGATCCTCGCCGGGTCACGCCCAAGTCACTGCAGAACCTGATCTCGTCGCAGAAAAACGAACTCATCGACCACGAGGCCTACGCGGCGAGAGCCTCCAACTCCCTCGAGCAGTCGTATGCCGAGGCCTACGCCGGGTACCAGAGACGACTCAGGGCGGCGGGCGCCCTCGACTTCGACGACCTCATCTCCACCACCGTCGCGCTGCTGCAGGCCTTCCCCGACGCTGCCGAGCACTACCACCGACGATTCCGCCACGTGCTCGTCGACGAGTACCAGGACACCAACCACGCCCAGTACGTGCTGGTGCGCGAGTTCGTGGGCAGCGGTGCCGATGGCGTGGCCCCGGCCGAGCTGGTGGTGGTGGGCGACGCCGACCAGTCGATCTATGCCTTCCGCGGTGCCACCATCCGCAATATCGAGGAGTTCGAGCGCGATTACCCCAACTCGGCCACCATCGTTCTCGACCAGAACTACCGGTCCACCCAGAGCATCCTCTCGGCCGCCAACTCGGTCATCGCGCGCAACCACAGCCGGCGTGAGAAGCGGCTCTGGACCGACGCTGGGGCGGGCAGCCCCCTGGTGGCCTACGTCGCCGACGACGAGCGCGATGAGGCCGCCTTCGTGGCCAACGAGATCGACCGACTCTCCGACGCCGAGTCGGTGCGGCCGGGCGACGTTGCCGTGTTCTATCGCACCAACGCCCAGTCGAGAGCGCTCGAGGAGGTGTTCGTCCGGGTAGGGCTGCCCTACCGCGTGGTGGGCGGCACCCGCTTCTACGAGCGCAAAGAGGTGCGCGACGCCCTCGCCTACCTCCGACTGTTGGCCAACCCGGCCGACGAGGTGTCGCTGCGCCGGGTGCTCAACGTGCCCAAGCGTGGCATCGGCGACAAGGCCGAGCAGTTGGTCGAGCAGTTCGCGGCCCGCGACCGCATTCCCTTTGCCGAGGCCCTGCGACGCGCTGCCGAGATTCCAACCCTCGCCACACGCTCGCTCACCGCGATCGAGGGTTTCAACCGGCTGGTTGAAAACCTGCGCACGCTGGTTGAGTCGGGATCAACTCCCTCGACGATTCTGGTCGCGGTGTTCGAGCAGAGCGGGTACCTCGCTGAGTTGCAGGCCAGCACCGACCCCCAGGACGAAGCGAGGGTCGACAACCTCGGCGAGCTCGAGAGCATTTCGCGCGACTTCGAGAACGAGGTGGCCCAGGGCAATGCTGTCGACACCGAGGGGCAGGCCATCACCGCGGCCACGCTGGTCGACTTCCTCGAGCGGGTGGCGCTCGTGGCCGACGCCGACCAGATTCCCGACCACGGCGAGGGCGTCGTCACGCTCATGACCATTCACACGGCCAAGGGGCTCGAGTTTCCCACAGTCTTCATTACCGGGCTCGAAGACGGCAGCTTTCCGCACCAGCGGTCGTTCGGCGACACCTCCGAGATGGAGGAGGAGCGCAGGCTCGCCTACGTTGCCATCACCCGTGCCCGTGAGCGCCTCTATCTCACGCGCGCCGTGGTGCGCAGCCAGTGGGGCATGCCCGCCTACAACCCGCAGTCACGCTTTCTCGACGAGATTCCTGCCGAGCTCATCGAGTGGCGCCGCGGCGGCCCCGAGAGTCCCGTGCGCTCGCCCGAGCCCAGCTCGGGTGGGTTCGGATCAGCGCCCTCGCTGCAGACCGCCGCCCTGCGCGCGGCCTCGCGCGGAACCGTTGGGCGCGAGGTGATCTCGCTCAGCCCGGGCGAGCGAGTCACGCACGACACCTTTGGTCTGGGCACCGTGGTGTCGACCTCGGGCTCGGGCGACAAGTCCGAGGCCACCATCGACTTCGGCAGCTCCGGCACCAAGCGGCTGCTGCTGCGCTACGCGCCGGTTGAGCGCCTGTAGTCACGAATCGTCGAGCCGTCGTGGTCGAGATGGGCCAGGGTCATGCAGATCTCGTGCACCACCCGGCCGTCGACCGGCAGCGACATGTGACCCACCCCGCGCACCAGCACGTTGCGCGACCTCAGGTCGGGGTGCGTGATGCGCGCGTTGCGCTGCGGAACGATCATCTGGTCGAGATCCGACCACACCGCGACCATGCGCGTGCGGCAGTGGGGGGCGGGCTCGGCCAACTCGGTCACTACGTCGCTGCCGGGGCGCAACTGTCGCACGACCTTCAACGGTACGAGCGAGGCGGGCATCGTGCCCGCGTGCGGCGAGCCGAGGGTGACCAGCGTGTGCACCTGCGAGTCGCCGCCGAGCCGCTGCACGTAGTAGCGCGCGATTAGCCCGCCCATCGAGTGACCGACCACGTGCACGCGGTCGTACCCCGTCTGCTCGCACACCTGGTCGATCACGGCTCCGAGTGACGCCGCGGCCGACCGGATGTCACCGGTGAGGGGCGAGTGGTTGAGCGAGAGCACACGGTGGAAGCCGCGCCGGGTGAGCGCCCGGCTGAGCACCGCGAAGATTGAGCGGTTGTCGACCAGACCGTGCACCAGCACGATCGGCGTTCCGGCGGCCTCGATGTCTCCGGCCAGTAGGCCGCGCTGCTCGGGCGGTAGATGGTCGAGGCGATGTCTCTCCACCCCCCTCAGCGTGCTCTCGCGCACGAGTCCGAGGGGGTACATGGCGAGGTGGGTGGTGATCCAGGCGGCCTCCATGGCGGTGCCGCGCACGCCTTCAGCGCTGAGCAGCGCGCGCATTCCCGATCCGGTCAGACGGGTCACCCGCGCGAGTGGATTGCCAGGTGCCGACGATGTCGCACGCTGTCCCTCCGGCTCGTTGCCCACGCGGGCACAGTAGCCGATGAAGGCGCGCGCGACG
>WLOZ01000138.1 GCA_009699025.1 Actinomycetota bacterium | reverse complement strand
TCGTACACCCCCACAGGCAGCACCGCATTCACCGACACATCATTCGACGCCGTGGTGTACACGGTGTACGGCGACGCCGTGCCAGTCGACGGGTTCAGGGTGAACGTCACCTTGCAGCCCGGCGCCCAGTCGGTGATCGTCGCGCTCAGTGCCACGTTCGCCGTGGACCCGGAGGTCTCGTACGCCGGCTTGGTCGTGTTCTCGACCGTCACCTGCGGGTTGCCCACCGAGACCGTGCCCTGCGTGAAGCTGAACTCGTAGTCGTCAGCCGCACCGCCAGAGCAGGTGATGGCCACCGGGGTCGCCACCGGGGTGGTCGAGTTGAAGCTCGACTCGCATGTGGGGGCAGCCCAGCCCTCAGGCTGCTGGGTGGTGTCGTTCTCGCCGTTCACCCAGCCCGTGTACGTGGCCGCGTAGGACGCCGGCGGCGCCGCACCCAGCTTCAGGTTCACGTTGTTCGCTGTCACGGTGAGCGTCTTCTTGCCCACCGTCACCGAGCCGTCGACGTAGGTGACGGCGTAGTACTCGGCCAGGGTCTTGCCGCTCAGCACAGCGGCCGAGGGGGTCACCGCGTAGGGCGAGCCCGCCACACCGGCAGTGCCCGCGAACCCGCCCGAGGTTAGCGTCACCGACGAGATCGCGTCGCCGTTCACGAGCCCCGAGGAAGTGAAGTCACTGGCCGCGATAGGCGCGATCACGTCGCCGTAGGTCTTCGACCACGACTTCGCCGTGATCGTGAGCGGAGCCTTCTCCACCGTGTAAGTGCCGGTCGAGTACACGATGGGCACCGGGGAGCCAGCCCCGTTGTTGGCCGGGCCCGTGCAGACCGTGTAGTACGTGCCAGGCTTGGTCGACGCGGTGACGGCCGTCGTGCCCGCAGAGTCCTCGTACGCGCCGCAGATGACAGTCGCCCCGTTGAGGTCGCCGGACACCTCGTAGGCCGGTGAGGGCAGCGACGGCGTCGAGCCGTAGGCGCCGGAGCCGTTCTTCCCGGTCACCTGCACGTCCGCTCCCTTGACCACGAACTTCGCCGTGCTGTAGTTGATCGCCGCGTAGTTGCCGGCCACGCCGCCCGAGCAGCGCACCCAGTACGTGCCCACCGAGAGGCCCGAGTACGTGGTGCCCACCGCGGAGCCACCCACCTCCGCGTCGTACACGGCGCATGTGGGCGCGGTGTAGCCGGCGGTGGAGAACGTCTCGCTGTTCACGAAGCCGGTCACATCGAAGCCCGGCGACGAGCCGTCGAGGCTGGCGCTGCCAACCTCGATCGTGTACGTCTTGGCGGTCACCGACAGCGCGGGCGCCTTGTTGACCGTGATCGAGCCGTCGGTGTACGTGATGTCGTACCAGTCGGCGAGCACCCCGCTGGGCACGGTGCCCACCGCGGCCGACGGCACCACCGAGTACGGCGAGCCCGACACCCCGGCCGACGCCCCCTCACCGGAGGTGGTCAGCGTCACCGAGCCCACGGCGTCGCTGCCGATGAGTCCGATGGCGGTGAAGTCACTGGATCCGTTGGGCGTGAGCGTGCCGCCATACGTCTTGGTGAATGACGTGGCAGTGATCGTCAGCGGCGCCTTGGTGAGCGTGTAGGTGCCGTCGGCGTAGACCAGGTCCGCGCCCAGCCCCGACTTCGCCGGACCCGAGCAGTGCGTCACGTAGGTGCCCGGCTTGGTCGACGAGGTCACCGCCGTGGTGTACGTGCTGTCGGTGTAGACCCCGCAGGTGATGGCGCCGTCGATCCAGTCGCCGGCGGCCAGCTTGGTGTCGTACCCGATGGTCGGCACCGCCGCCCCGTACACCGACGTGTCGTTCTTCGCGGTGGTGCCCGTGGTGCTCGCAGGCGTGGCCTTCTCGGCCGTCGACGCCGGCGCGGGCGAGGGCAGCCAGCTGGCGGTGCCGCCGGCCGCCCGAACCTTCACGGTGTACTCGGTGCCATTGGTCAACCCGCTGATCACGATGGGGCTTGCCAGCGACCCGGGCGACACTGTCACCCACGTAGTGCCGCCGTCGGTGGAGTACTCGTACGTGGTGCGCTTGGTCGACATGCACGACGGCGCGGTGACGTACACCGACAGCGACCCGTTGCCCGGCACGATCGTGGAGATCGTCGGCGCGGTTTCCGCCAGCCCGCCGTCGGTGATGACCCACGAGTTCGGTGCGCTCGACAGCGTTGCGCGGGCCGCCTCCGCCGCGCACGTGAACTTGTGGGCGCCGAAGCCCAGCGCCACGCTCGGCTTGACCACCTTGCCCGACCAGTTGATCAGCAGGCTGTCGTAGTTGGCCACGCTCATCACGTTCTGCCCGGTGAACCAGAAGCCGGCCATCGTCGTCGCAGCCGACGGCGTCCACAGGCCGAGGTTCTGGTCGAAGGCCGTGGCCTTCGAGAACATCCCGGCGAAGCTTGTCGCGCTGGCCACGGTCCAGGTGCCGATCGGCTGGTTGAACGGCGTCTGCGCGAACATGGAGGCGAAGGACCGCACGCCACCCGTGGACCAGTACTTGATTCGGTCGCTGCCCCCATTGTTGAAGGCGGTCGCGCCGGCGAACATGCTGTCCATCTTGGTGACCTGGCGGGTTTGCCATACGCCGACGTTCTGGTTGAACGAGGTCGCTCCGGCGAAGGTGCCCGACAGGTCGGTGACGTTGCTGTCGCTGAAGCTGCTGATTTCCCAGCTCGTGACGTCCGGATCGTTGAAGGAGGTGGCGTTCTCGAACGCGTAGCTCAGTGTCGTCACCGATCGCCCCCGTGAGTTCGGAACATCAGTGAGGTTCGTCCACCCGGAGAAGATGTAGCTCGCGTCCTGGAGAAATTCGTTCCAGCTGATGACCGAGGTAAAGCCCTTGGCACCTGCCGGAGGTGTCGCCGAGGTCGAGGTCGCGCCCATAGCAACCAAGTTGCCGCAGATTGTCACCGTGTACGTGCCGGCCGACGTGTAGGTGTGCGACTGGTAGGCACTGTAGACGCCCGCCGGTACGAGCGTGGGGGTGGTGCTGTCGCCCCAATCGATCGTGACGGCATTGTTCCCGAATTGGTTTCCGACCTGCCGGATGGGAAGGTCGAGCGGCCATCCCGATCCCGCCGACCCCGCGAGCGAGGTGTTCCACGTCATCTGCATCGGCGTGGCCTGGCTGCACGCTGTGTAGAGGAAGCCCTTCGTCAGCGTGCCGGACTGGTTGTCCGGGTTCTTCACCACCACGTCCCGGGCGCCCGGGCCGTTGGAGCCGTACGGGGTGGTGCAGGTGATGGTCGTGTCCGAGACCACGACCACATTGCTGCAGGTGAAGCCGTCGATGGTCACCGTGGCCCCGCTGCGGAAGCCGGTGCCCGTCAGCGTCACGGGGGTGCCTCCCGACTTGGGTCCGGACATCGGCGATATCGCCGTGAGCGTCGGGGCCCCCAACCACTGCCAGACGTTCACCCCGTATGGGCCGGAGGTAGTGCCATACCCGACGGTCCACACCTCACCCGAGGAGGGCGCCACCACGTCGAGGGGGGCCTGGCCCCAGTTCTTGATCGCCTTCGTTGAGAGGTTGATAGCCTGCAGCCCGCCGCTGCCGGCCACGTACAGGTAGGACCCGTCCGGCGAGATCGAGATGGCCCGGGCGAGCTGGGTGGAGCCCCGCGTGGGGATGCCACCTGACAACGTGACGACGTTGTTCGTCACCGTGTTGTTGGTGACGTTGATCGTGGAGATCGACGCGTTGGTCGCATTGTTGACCACGTACGCCAGCGTGGGGTCGACCGGCGAGAACACGATGCCGCGAGGCCCGCCGAGGTAACCGCCCGAGGTTCCGACGCCGGAGATGTAGGAGACAGCGTTGCTGTTGCTCGGGTCGATGACCGCGACCTTGTTCTCGAAGGCCGCATTGGTGCCGTCACCGGAGACAGGGATGTACACCTTGCCGTTGGGCCCAACCGTCACCATGCCGGGGCGATTGATCCCGGTGAGGGCCTGCGCCAGGACGGGCGCGGTCGTCAGATTGGCCGGATTGAGGTTGTAGACCTCCACCCTGCCGCAGCCCCACCGCGCGACGTACAGCTTCGTTCCGTCGGCGGACACGTCCATCCCGTACGTCTCACAGGCGACGGAGACAGTGACGGATGCGACCAGCGTGCCGGTGCTGTTGTTGTAGGTATAGATCTTGCCTTCCATCAGCGAGTACACGTACGTGGCCGCGCCATTCGGCGACACAGCGACGGCAACCGGCTGGTAGCCTCCGGCGGCGATCTTGGCCGGCCGGTAGTAGTCGGTGGTTGCAGCACCGTTGTACACATACAGCCCGCTCCAACTGATCCCTGCGACGATCGACCCGTCGGCAGAGGCTGCCATCTGCGCCATAGGGGCGAGGGCCGAAGTTGTGGGATCCGGTGGATTCCCCACGCCCACGACCTGCAGGATGCCGACGCCGGGCGCGGCTGCTCCTGGCCCCGCCACCACTCCCACGCCCACCATCACCAGCGCAGCGCTGACGATGACGGCGACAGTCCCGCGCACCCGGTGCTTCATGCTTGTCCACTCCCTAGCTGGCCGCGACGGACGCGCGACTCTGGACGCATGGTAGGAAACGGGTTTATTCGAAATGGGGCTCCGTGACGGCAAAACCCTCACTCTCACGAAGACTCGCGGCCTGATCTGTCAGCACCGAGGGCACCGGCAGCACTGGCAGCACGGCGCGCACCACGCACTCGTCGGCCCGGCGCTCACGGCTCCACTCGATCGAACACACACCCAGCAGCCGGGTGCCCATCCCCCCGGCACCGCCCGAGCCCTCCGGCACGCCGTCGTCGCGCACCACCAGCTCGAGCGCCTCCCTCGACTGCATCCGCAGCGTCGCCCGCACATGCCGGGCGCGCCCGTGCTTGATGGCGTTGAACACCAGTTCGGGCAGCAGGTCGTTCACGCAGCGCAGGGCTTGGGCGTCCCGCTCCGCTACCGCCTCCACCAGCTCCTGCACGTCGAGGGTCACGGAGGTCACGCCGTGCCAGGTGGTCCGCAGTTTGTCCAGCAGCTCGGGAAGATCATCCGGCTGACTGAAGCGCAGGTCTAGCGTCGTAACACACGCCATCACGCGAGCCTGCACATCCGCGACCATCGCCTCATCGGCCGTACCGTCGCGCATCGCGGCGTCGAGTTGCAGAACGGCCGCCGACAGCGTGGCTTGGATTGGCCCGTGCACTGCATGCGCGAGGGCAAGACGGTGCTGGCGATGTTCCTCGCGCGCGCGGGCGAGCGCCCATCGCATGTCAGCGGTGGTCTCCTTCAGTTCCTCCTCCAGCATGCGCGCCTGCCGCAGGGCGGAGTCGGCCAACGCCAGGATCACCCCAAACAGCACGGTGTAAACCGGTGCTGCCAGAGGGAAGGGCGTGCTGACCGTCGTCCACGCTTCGTAGAGCCAGTTGAACCTGCCGAATGCGATGCCGGGTAGTACGAGTGCCACAGCGAATGCCAGCGCTTTCAGAGCCGCCGGCGCATGACGCGTGAGACGGGTCCCCACCACACGGAAGAGCCACAGCAGCGGCAGGAGCACGACCAGTGCGGAAGCCGCGGTCGTCGCCACTACGAGCGGGCCGTACCGCGGGACCGAGGCAAACACCACCAGTTCCATCATCGCGAGCACGAGCACAGGGTGAATCCGGGCGGGATCCGCGGCTCCCTTCACCGTCGGCCACCAGCGCACGCGGTAGTCAACGTCCGGCCCGACGGGCTCCACCCATGCCTGCCCCTGCGACTCCAGCTGGCGACTCAGCGGGCGCACCACATCGTCGAGGGTTAGACGCATGCGGCGCAGCACCTCGTCGCCACGTGCCGG
>WLOZ01000137.1 GCA_009699025.1 Actinomycetota bacterium | reverse complement strand
GCCGAGGCGAGGCTCGGAATTCCGGTCAACCCGGTGCTGAGGACAGTCGCCGCTTGGGAAGACCCCGCAGGTGACCCCCTGCTCGCCGAGATCCAGGCTCGTCCCTACGTCGACGTGACGAGGGCGCAATGACGTGGGAACGCGGACGATCCGTCGTCGACCAGTTGATGGTGGTGATCGGGGTGATCAGTCACGTCGAGCACCTCGTTCCCCGGATCGGCCTAGCGGCGGTGATCGCCGCGATTCTCGCGCCACTCATGTGGGCAGCCAACGTGATCCCAACGGCCATGGATCCCACAGACGTCGAGGCATACGGCACGTTCGGGCACTGGTGCGTTGGAGTTGCCGGCCTGCTCGGGGCCCTCGCATGTGCCCTCGCGTTCGCGAAGAAACTCAGCACTGATCGCTGATCCTCCACCGACGACATGGGTCTAGTTGCCCGGCCTGCGCCACGTTGAAGCCGTGTTCGGGTGACTGAACACCCCTTCAGATGTGCCACGGCGGGTGATGGGCTGCTGGGTGAATTCGGTGGAAGGGCGCGCGGCCGGTACCACTGCTAGCCTCCGAAAATGAGAATCGTGGTCATCGGCCACACCGACGTGGGGCGACGTGCCTGCGGCGCACTTCAGGCGCGTGGTGTCAGCACCGTGCACCTAGACGACCCCAGTGACGCAGAGGTGCGTGATGCGCTGGCGGGCGACGTCGACGGTGTCGCGGTTCTCCTGCATGACGACATTCGAGCCCTGCGCTACTGCCTCGTTGTTGAGCACGCGCGTCGGGGCATCCGCCTGTTCGTGGCGATGTTCGACCGAACCGCGCGCACCCAGATCGAGGCCGCGATTGAGAACTGCCTGGTGCTGTCACCGGCTGCCATTAGCGTGCCGAGCATCGTGGCCGCTGCGATCGCGCCCGACCACCATGCCGTGAGGCGGGAATTGGCGTCGACGGAGCAGCGGTGGGTCAGTATCAGCAGTGCTCCTGCCTCCGCCGCCTCCGAAGGCGAGTCTCAGATTGTTCGCCCCTATTCGGTGCCTTCGCGGGTCCGCTTCAGAGGCCTGATGGGTCGGCTGGCCGGGCAGTTCCGCCCGTACGACTCCGGCAGTGCCGTTCTTGTCGGTGGCGCCGTCGGGCTGCTGGTCGTGCTCCTGATCGACACGCTCATCGGGTTACGGCACCACTCGCTCGTCCGTTCCCTCTACGACGCGGCTCGAACGACGTCGACGATCGGTGCGCCCGAACTCGCTGACGAGACCTGGACCCTGCTCTGGGCCACTCTGGCGGCGCTGCTCGTGATGGGCCTCACCGCGGCCTTCTCGGCTGGCATCGTGCAGCACCTGCTCTCGGGGCGTCACGTCTCGATCGTTGGCCGCCGGGTGGTTCCGCGGCGAGGCCATGTGGTCATCAGTGGCATGGGGCAGGTGGGCGTTCGTGCGGCGCAGGAGTTGCGCGACCTCGGAGTCGCAGTCGTGGGCATCGAGCGCTTCCCCGGAGCTCCGGGACTGGCGCTGGCGCGCGACCTCGGCATCGCCGTCATCGTCGGAGACGCGACCTCACGCAGAGTGCTGCGTCGGGCCGGACTGGGGCACGCGGCGGCAGTGGTAGCTGCGGGCAGTGACGAGCGCGACAACATCGCCGTCGCTGTGTCCGCGCGTGCTCTGCGCGAGGACATCCCCGTGGTGCTCCGTGCGGGTGCGGATGACGCCATCGATGAGACTCGGTCGCTCTTCCATATCGGCTCGGTGGTGGATGTGAACGGACTCACGGCCGCTTTCGTCGTGCAGTCGATGACGTCTGAGGCGCCGTACGCGGTGTTTTCGCGCGAGGGTGAAGTGGTGGCGGTCGACGCCAAGGGTGTGGCTCTGAGCGTCTGGCCCGCCGCCGCCGCGCGCTGCGCCTGCTAACCCGGGGGAGACTACGGGTGCGACGGTGGCGTCAGTAGGTGGTCGCTGACCTCTCGAGTTGGCCGCTCGCGAGGGGTGGCTGCCGGGAAGCCCACGGCCACGGCTCCGAGCGGCACCAGATGGGTGGGCAGGCCGAGCGCTTCGGTGACCACGTCGGGGCAGAACATGGTCGATGACACCCACGCCGAGCCCAGCCCGAGCGAGCCGAGGGCAATCAGCAAGTTCTCGACCGCAGCGCCACCCGAGACCAGGAACAGGTCTCGCTCGAAGGCCGCTCGTCGGTCGTCGGGGTAGGTATGGGCGGCGTCCTGAAGGTCGAGGAATGGCAGCACCAGCGCCGGTGCGTCAAGCAGGAGGTCGCCGCGTCGCACTCGGCGCGCGATGGCGTCGTCGGAATAGTCGTCGACGGTGCGGAGGTCGTGCTCCCATCGGTCGCGCATCGCGGCCAGCAGGCGGCCCCGCACCGGCTCGTCGGACAGCAGCATGAATCGCCAGGGCGCTGTGTGGTGCGGCGCCGGAGCGGTGATGGCCGCTGCCACGGCCTCGACCAGAAGCTCCCGTGGCACAGGTTCGGGAGTGAACCCGCGCACCGTGCGTCTGTCGCTGACCGCCCGACGGCGACCGAGTGCGATCGCCTCGGCGGTTCCGAGTGAGAACAGGTCGAAGTCGGGGGCCCGCACGAGGTCGCGCGCGGTCGCGTGAGTGTCGACCACGTGTGCTGAGAGTCCACGCACCAAGGCCGCGGGATTGCCGCTGAGCTTGCCCTTCACGAGGTCGGCTGCCGCTGCCACCTCGTCAGCGATCGCGGTGATGGTCATCTCGAGGGTGTGGCCCGCCGTGTCGGTGCGGCCCCGGTGGTCGTCGAGCACCCTGAGCCCGGCCGATCCGATTGCCAGATCGGTCAGCCCCTCGCGCCAGGGGCGCCCCGAGGTGTCGGTGATGACCACCGCGATCGACGTGGGGCCAAGCCGGTCGGAGAGCTCGGCGCGCAGCGCGGTGGCTGAGGCGTCGGGATCGAGCGGCAGCAGGGCGACGTGGGCCGTCGGAACGTTGCTGGCATCGACGCCGGCCGCGGCGAGGACGAGTCCGTGGCGGGTCTCGACGATGCGGGTTCGATCGCGGGTTGCCACCACCCGAACAGTCTCGGCGGTGATGGCGTCCTCGCGGTCGTGGGCTGGGATCAGCCGACCCTCAACCTTGCTCACCACCTTGCTGGTGACCACCACGACGTCGCCGTCGGCAAGCCCCACCGTTCCGTCGGGCCACTGCGCCCTCCCGATTGCCTCGGCGAGATGAGCCGCGAGATCGTCGCCGGCCTTAAACTCTCCGAGGCCGCTGAGGGCAATCACCTGAAGCGACGCCGAGGCAGGCGCACTCACCGGTCGGCCAATTCGAAGGCGAGGGAGAGGGCCTGGTCGGCCATAGCCGCGGTGGCCTCGACGTCAACCATTAGCAGGGGAACAGCGCGGCTGGCGATGCCCAGCGATGCGAGGGTGGCCAGTGCGCTGTGGTCGGTGGTGTCGACGAGCCATCCATCGAGGAAGCCTCCGTCGCGGCGGCAGCCGTAGTGCTCGGCCACCGCAGTGGCGTTGGTGGCCACCCCGATCGCACTCAGGCAGGCGTCGGCCATACCTCGTACGGGAGCACCGCCAATGATCGGCGAGACTCCCACGACCGGGGCGGACGTCGCCCGCAGCGCCTCTCCGATACCCGGCACCGCAAGGATGGTGCCGATTGACACCACGGGATTCGAGGGTGGCAGCAGCACGACGTCGGCGGTGCTGATGGCGTCGATCACGCCTGGGGCGGGGCGCGCGTCGTCAAGCCCGCGCTGCACAAACCCGTGCGCTCGGATCGAGGCCCGATGCCGTACCCACCACTCTTGGAAGTGCAGGGCGGTGTGTCGGGTGTCGTCGGGGCCCTCGGAGACAATCACGTGGGTCTCGACCCGCTGGTCACTCATCGGAAGCAGTCGCACCCCCGGCTGCCACCGCTCGCAGAGGCGCGCGGTGACCTCGGAGAGCGTGGCTCCTGAGGTCAGCAGGTGTGTTCGCAGCAGGTGCGTCGCGATGTCGCGGTCGCCCAGGCCGAACCAGCTGGGCTCAGCCCCGTAGGCCTGCAGTTCGGCCTTGGCCGTGAAGGTCTCGTCGGAACGGCCCCAGCCCTGGTCCTCGTTGATCCCGCCACCCAGCGTGTACATCACGGTGTCGAGGTCGGGACACACCTTGACACCGTGCATCCAGATGTCGTCACCGGTGTTGCCGATCACGGTCACCTCGGCCGAGCTCCCCCCCGATCCGTCCGGGTAGCGCTCCGTGAGGTGGGCGAGCAGCCCGCGAAGGAAGCGGGCCCCGCCGATGCCACCCGCGAGGGCGGTGATCCGCAGGCTGGGCCGCTCGATCATGGGACTCCTCGTGGGTCGTCGGGGGTCGTTGGGGGTCGTTGGGGTCGTTGGGGTCGTCGGGTCAGATAGGTGGGACCCAGCATGTCGCTGGCCGGCGGGGGGATCAACCCAGGGGTCCCGAGGGTCCGGAGGGAGGTCACGAGGAAGGCCCCGAGGGAGGGGCTGGTGCAGTGACGTCGAACAGGAAATATCGAGGACGGTAGGGGAGGTCGGCGAGTGATGCACCCCGCTTGCGGAGTGGTGGATTGACAAGTCGAGGCTCCGGACGGGGAATTAATTATCATCACAATACAGTACAAAATATCCTAAAAAGCCCTCGCACACCTCCTCCGGGCTTGACGAGTGGTGAGTGACACGCGTGTAATTCGAGCCACGGAAGTTGACGTCCGCCCCGCCCGGGGTCGACGGAGCGCGTCAGGGAGGACCTCACCTCGTGACCGAATTCATGCGGCTGGTACGTGATGATGAGGCGATCGACGTCGAGTTTGAGTGGCAGGAGCGGGCGCTGTGCGCCCAGACTGATCCGGAGGCGTTCTTCCCGGAAAAGGGCGGCAGTACCCGCGAGGCGAAGCGAGTCTGCCAGTCGTGCGACGTGCGCTCCGAGTGCCTCGAGTACGCCCTAGAACACGATGAGCGCTTCGGCATCTGGGGTGGGCTCAGCGAGCGCGAGCGCCGTCGGCTCAAGAAGGCCATCGTCTGACCCGGTCGCCCGGATTCGTCGTCCGGCGACCCACGGAGGTCCTCGGCCTCGCAGCCAGCGCGACCCCGTTCGGCGTAGAGTCGTAGTCGATGACCGACCACAACTCGGGGTTTGACCCCGACAACGATCCGAGGGGTAGCGACCTGTCGTCGCGGCCCGACGGGGCCTCGCCTGCCCTCCCCCCTGACGACCAGTCATGGCCCGTAGATGACTTCTCCGACCTGTACGACGAGGAGCGTGAGTCGGTCTCCGATCGGATCGACCGCTACGCCGACCTCGTCTTCGATGATGACGAGCCTGCCGAGCCTGTCGTGCGACGAGACCACCACGTCATCGCCGTGATGGTGGCGCACGACGGGCTCCGCTGGCTTCCCCCGAGTGTCGCGACGATTGATCGCCTCGATCGTGCGCCAGATCACCTGGTGGCTGTCGACACCGGCAGCGTCGATGGGAGCGACGCGCTACTAACCGACTGGCTGGGAGCAGGCGCGGTGGTGCGGCTTGAGTCAACCTCCTCGTTCGGCGCCGCCGTGGCAGCCGGTGTGGCGCACGCCGATCGTCTCGCCGAGGTCCGGCGCAGCGGCGACCACGAGGGCGACCACGAGGGCGACCACGAGGGCGACGACCAGCGGCCGGGGGCGATGGGGCCGGGTCCCGGTCAGGTCGCGTGGGTGTGGATTCTGCACGACGACTGCGCGCCCGACCCCCAGGCCCTGCAGGCGCTTCTCGACACCAGTGACGGCGCGGTCACCGCCGGCATCGTCGGCCCCAAGGTGCTGGGCTGGCATGACCGCCGACTGCTGCTCGAGACCGGTCTGTCGAT
>WLOZ01000136.1 GCA_009699025.1 Actinomycetota bacterium | reverse complement strand
GCGTCGAGTCAGGAGGGGAGCCAGGATGATCGCGGCGATGAAGCCTCCGGTGAACTGCAGCCCGCCCTTCCACACCGCGAACGCTTCGAGGGGGCTTGCCAGTTCGTCCCAGTGGGTTGCCACCCACGCGACGCGCGCGCCCACGAGTCCGACGCCCACGAGGATCATGCCCACGCGCTCGGTCTCCGAGCGGGGGATGTTAAACCGCTCGTTGCGTCGCGAGGCGACCATGATTCCGACCACGATGCCGAGGGCAACGAACAGGCCAAAGGTCTTGATGCTCAGGGGGCCAATGTCGATGGAGGGGAACGCGTAATACGGAATGCCGGGCATGTCACCCTCCTGACTCTGAGTTGGGCCCGCTCAAGCGCGGGATCGCCATCCAAGGGTAACCCGCGCACGCAAGGCCCGCCGACATGGCGGCGATCGAACCTTCTACACGTCGATGTGACTCATGTCGGGGTAGCGATCGCCAGCGGTCGAGCCGACGGGGGCGGCAGCATTGAGGGCCGCGAGGTCGTCGTCGGTGAGCACGATGTCGCACGCCGCGATGTTCTGCTCGAGGTAGTGGAGGCGACGCGTTCCGGGAATCGGCACCACATCGGGCCCCTGCGCCAACACCCACGCGAGGGCGAGCTGCGCCGGCGTGGCTGCCTTAGCCGCTGCCACGACACGCACCCTGTCGACCAGTTCGAGGTTGGCGGCCAGGTTGTCTCCCTGCATGCGCGGGTTCATGCGGCGGAAGTCGCCCGGCTCGAGCCACGACGACTCAGCGAACGTTCCGGTGAGAAAGCCCCGACCGAGCGGCGAGTAGGCCACAAATCCGATGCCGAGCTCGCGCACGGCCGCGAGCACACCGTTGGTCTCGACGTCGCGGGTCCACAGCGACCACTCGGTCTGCACCGCCGTGATCGGGTGCACCGCGTGCGCGGTGCGGATCGACTCGGCCGACGCCTCAGAGATTCCGAGGTGCCTCACCTTGCCGGCCTCGACCAGCTCGCTCATGGCGCCCCAGGTCTCGGCCAGCGGCACCGTGCGGTCGATGCGGTGCTGGTAGTAGAGGTCGATGTAGTCGACGCCCAGTCGAAGCAGCGAGGCATCGCACGCGGCCCGCACATACTCGGGCCTGCCGTTGATGCCGACACGCGTGCCGTCGGCGAGCCGCTCGTTTCCGAACTTCGTGGCGAGCACCACGGCGTCTCGGCGGTCAGCGATGGCGCGCCCGACCAACGCCTCGTTGGTGAAGGGGCCATACATGTCGGCGGTATCGAGCATCGTCACGCCGAGGTCGAGGGCACGATGGATCGTGTGGGTCGACTCGGCGTCGTCGGAGACACCGTAGAACTCGCTCATTCCCATGCAGCCGAGGCCCTGCGCCGACACGACAAGGCCCTGACCGAGGGTGCGCTGCTGCATGGTGTCTCTCCTGAAGGTGGCGTGCGGTGGGGATGAGTGCCCATTCATTGTCGCGGTTGCTTCGACAGTACCGGCCCGACTATCGCCGCGCCCCTTTCCGACCTGTGGTGCGATGCGACACCCTCACGTGCCGAATCGCACCGCAGGAAGTGACGGTTTCGACCACAGCCCAGCCCGGTCCGACCCTGCCGCCCTAGAGCGGAGCCCCCACCCGGATTCCGGTCGGGATCTCCGTGGGGTCAAGCGACTTCGTCGAGTACCAGGTCGTGCCATCGTTGGTGAACTCCTGCTGAAAAGCCACGAACGTCGAGAACTGTCCAGTGGTCGCATCAGCCCCGGCGAACACATAGAAGTCGGTGCTTGCAGGCACGAAGTGCTCGCCGCTGGGCTCGAGGGTGAACGTGATAGGCAGGGCCTTGAGTAGTGAGGGGTTGAGGCCCGCGCCGTCCCACGCGATGACCGTCGACGTGGTCGCCGCACTGCCACCCGTCAGCAGCGCGAGCCGCCGCTCGATGGTCCACTCGTAATCGGTGCTGTAGCTGACGCCCATCGGGTCTTTCACTTCGACCGCGAGTCGCAGTGACTCGGCCAGCGGCCGAATAGTGTCGTGCGCCGTGGGATTCCCCACGGGATCAATGGCGAGCACCTTGCCGATAGGACACACGCTCACCGACGCTCCACTAGGACCGAGGCTCTGCGACTGCGCAAGAAACCCGCTGAGCAACATCGGGTACAGCCGTGCATGCTCGCTCCCTGACGGCGAAAGCTTGTGGAACGGCTCGACCTCGAGGGTGATGTCCTCAGCGTTGCGCACCACCATCACGGCGGGCGTGCACGACCCAACCACGGTCCCGGTGCGCGGAGATGGATCAGCTGTCACAGACAGCACCCCGAGCGCCAGTAGTCCCGAAGCCACCGCGATGCCCGAGAGCATGGCGACAGATCGAAAGGAGCCGAAGTGCCGACGGCGGTGCGCGCTCTTCATTACCCTCTCCTGTCGGCGTCGATTACCAGCCATTGGTGCCTACCCTGCGCCCATTGATCGCACCCGGCAAGCACCATGTAGCCAAATCCCTACGTGGGGATGCGCATTGCCACGGTGGCGCCTGTGAGTGCCGGAGTGATGCTCCACTGACCGCCCGTCACGCGGGCCATCCAGTGGTGGCCCAATCCGCTGCCTTCCGAGTTCCACGATCCACTGCCGTCGTCGTCGATGGTGATCTCGATGGCGTCGGGTGTCTGGTGGCACAGCACAGCAACACGGGTGGCGTGCCCGTGGCGCACCGCATTGGTCACGCACTCCTCAACAGCCTCGGAGGCCGTGCGCCACGCCACGTCTGGCTCGAGAGTGTCGGGCACCTCGATCGTGACAGTCGCGATTCCCCTCCACGCCTGAGGCAGCCGACTCAGGCGCTCACTCGGGGGAGGGCCCAGAGGAAAGCCCGCGGTCGTCGAGGCCAACTCCAGAACTTCCCGCACCTCCTGCAGCGCGCCATCGGCACGCTCTTGGTCGCCCTCGGCCGCGGCCTGCTCCAGTTGCAGCGAGGCAGCGACCAGTCTCGACTGCACGGTGTTGTGTAGGAACGACGCCGCCTCGGACTCGACGTGCCGACGGTGCAGTTCACCGAGGTGCGCATCCCACGTGGGCTCGGCAATGCGTGAGCGAAGATCGTGAATCGTCGCCCGTCGGTCAACGATGACGACAGTGGCCGCAGCTCCCAGTAGGAAGGCGGTGGGCACACCGAGTGCCAGAACGAAGTTGACTGACGCGCGCTGCGGCTGGTCGGTGAGGTGTTCGATCACGAGCACCGCTGCAGGGGCGGGGACAAGGAAGAGCACCACGTACATGACCGAGTTCCAGCGCTGTCGATGTGAGCTGCCCAGACTCGTGAAGGTGATCACAATGATCGCCACCAGTGCGCTGGCAACCAGGCCGCTGAAGAAGCCTGCGGGCCAGCCCCAGCGCACGAGGGAGTTGCCGACGAGTAGCAGGCTCATCACAGGAATGGCGCGCCGCCACGGAATGGGCGTGCCCACCACGCGTCGCACCAGACTGCCGGCGGTCGATGGGGTCTCGATCTGCGGCTCGCGCTCGAACCAGAACTGGTGGCTCAGGGGGCGCAGCCGCTCTTCGATGGCATCCTGCACCAGCCGGGCCGTGCGCGCATGGTCAGGGGCAGCCACCTCGGCACCCAGCGCGGCCTGCAAGGGGGACGTCGACTCCGCGATGCGGGCAGCCGCATGACTCGAGTGGATCGAAACCTGATGGGCATCGACAATGCGCAGCTGCAACTCGCGCGTAGCCAGTTCTTCGACCAAAGCCCCCACGTCAGCCCGGTAGCGGTCGTTGGCGCCCAGTGCAGCCCCCAGGATCAGCAGCCACAGCCCGAAGATGATCGCTGACGACAGGATGCGGATTGGGATCGTGGTGGTGGTGGGCAAGTTCGAGGCCTCGGGTAGCAGCCCGACGCACACCCCTCTGACAGCTCCAGCACCGAAGGCAACAAGGATCGTCACCACCCGCGTGCCGTGCCCGGTGACGTCGAGCCACACCAGCAGGAGGTTGCCGACCAGAAGAGCAGCACCCACCGCCAGTTGGGCGAGCACCCCGATGGCGATCCATGCGAGCACCTCGCGCGAGGAGGCAAGGGGGTCGTGAGTGGCAGTGAGCGCGGCGATTAGTCCAATCGGAATACTGAGGAGGAAGGCCACAAGCCCGATGGTGCGGGGGTTTCCCAGCAGGTCGATGAAGCGAGCCTCGGTCATCAGCGCCCCAATTCGGGAATCTTGCCGGCAAGCTCGAGGTAGGCGCGAGCCAATTGCACACGCTGGTTGGTGGAGCTGTCGCGCGGGACCTCGAGGATCTCGCTCAGGCGGCTGATCGTCTGCTCGACAGCCTTCACGCTCACCTGCCGCTCGTGTGCGATCGCCTGAGTGCTCATGCCATCTGCCACGAAGCGCAGCACGTCGAACTGTGCCTCGCTCAGAGGCGGCAGCGAGTGAGGCACAGGGGTACGGGAGGACAGCGGGTTCCGCGCCGCCGAGATCACGCTCGCCACGATGAGGGAGAAGTCCTTGATGTCCGCCTTGCTCAGATACGTGGTTCCCCGAGGAGGAACAACCATTCCGGGCGCGACGAGCCGCGGGTCGCGGTAGGTCGACAAGATGACGAGGCCGATCTCGGGCTGCCTGATGCGCAGGGCGTGGGCAAGGTCGACCCCGGTCGGGCCGATGCCGAGGTCGAGGTCGAGCAGTGCCACATCGGGCATGTACTCACGCTGAAGTTCGAGGGCTTCGTAGGCGGCGGTGGCACTGGCCACCACCGACACTCGCTGGTACTCGAGCGCGCCCACCACGCTGGTGAGGGTGAAGGGGTCGTTCTCCACCACAAGCGCTCGTACTCCGGTCATGTGCCTCCCTCCGATGAGGCCCACTGTGTCGGGGGAGAAGCACTGCCACAACTGACGGGTAGGGAAAACCCTAGGTCAGCCATCGTGGGACCCGACAGCGGCAGCGGCAGCGATAGGGATGCTCAGTGCCACTCTCGAGCCGATCCCTGAACCCGTGCGACTCCACTGGCCCTCGGTGACCTGACGCATCCACACGCTGCCGAGCCCGGCGCCCTCGGCACCCGTGAGCCCGAACCCGTCATCGTCAACATCAATCTCGATGGCTGTCGCATTCTGTCGGCACAGCACCGACACCCGGCTGGCGTGACCGTGGCGCACCGCATTGGCCACGCACTCCTCCACCGCCTCAACAGCCATCCGCCAGGCCGACTCGGGCTCGAGTACATCGGGCGACTCGATCGTGACCTCGGCTATTCCTTCCCACGCGACCGCGAGTTCGTCGAGTCGCTCACGTGGTGGCGAGCCGATAGGTGTGGAGTGTGCGGCTGCTGCCATCTCCAGCGTGGCGCGCGCCTGATGCAGCGCGTCGGCGGCACGCGCCTCATCGCCCTGTCTCGAAGCCAGTTCGAGTTGCAACGACGCGGCCGCGAGACGCGACTGCACGGAGTTGTGCAGGAAGGACGCAGCGTCGGACTCGACCCGCCGCCGGTGTAGCTCGCCGAGGTGTGCATCCCAGACGGGTTCGGCGATTCGCTCACGCAAGCCGCGGAGAGTAGCCTGCCGATCGACGACGAGCGTGTTGGCCGCCGCGCCGATCAGGAGGGCGATGGGCACTCCCACTGCCAGCAGGACGTTCACCGACGCCACCTCGTCCTGCCCCGACAACGCCTCCACAGTCGCCACTCCGGCCGGTGCTGGAACAAGCAGCAATAGCACGTACATCGCGCCGTTCCACGGGAGTCGGTGAAAGCGGCCGAGTCGGGTGAACGTGAGCACGATGAGCGCCACGGAGGTGCTGCCCACCACTCCAGCGGCGAACCCCGTGGGCAATCCCCATCGCACCACCGAGTTGACAACGAGGAGAGCGGTCATGAG
>WLOZ01000135.1 GCA_009699025.1 Actinomycetota bacterium | reverse complement strand
GTGGTCGCCGAGGCTGCCGACATCGATCTGTGCATGCTGCTCGGCGCTGGCTGGCCCTTCCACCTCGGTGGCGTCACCCCGTACCTCGACCGCACCGGCACCTCCGAGCGTGTCACGGGCCAGCGATTCCTGCCCCGAGGCGTGGCGTCAACCTAGGCTCGACACGTGTCCGGAGTCCAGCACCTGTCCCTGCGTCGGCTGGCGCTCGGAGTCAGCGTGCTCGACGACCTCGACCTCGACGTCACCACCCACGGAATCCGTGTTGCTGCACTGGTCGACATCGGGTGGGACGAACTCGAGCACGCGGTGAGCCCCCACGACCCCGACGACTCGCGCGCCCTGCGCGCCGCCCGCGTCTGGGTGGGCGCCCGACTTCAGTTGGCCAGCATGTCGGCGCTACAGCGCCTTGCGCTCATCAGGCCGGTGTCACTTCCTGTGGGTCATGCCCTACACCCCGGCCCGCTGTGGATCCGCGACTCCGTCGCGGGTGGCTCCCTCGATTCGGGCCTAGGGATTCGCGGCCTCGGGCCAGACCCCGAGGCGGTCGTGGTGCTCGACCCGACGCTCACTAGTGCCGCTGGTATCGAGCCCTCGGAGTCGTGGGTGAGGGCCAGCGAGTACCGCGAGGAGATGGTGGCCTACGCCGTCGCCCGACTTGCTCGCGACCCGCTGAGCACCCTGCGCTGCGTCGGCGACTGCGACGTGCCAACCCTGCTGTCGTCGCCACTATTTCGCGAGCAAATCGTGTCAGTCGACGCAACGGGCATGCGCAGCGCGGCGGTTCCGTTGCGCACCCACGGTTGGCTCGACCTCGGGCGCATCGACCCACTCTTCGCTGCCAGTGCCGCGGCCACCGTCGACGAGTACCAGCGCGGGTTCGCCCGCCCCCTCCTGATCACCCGCGACGAGGTGGTGCAGGTGCGCGAGGGCGGCACCCACCGTGCGACTGGGCTTACGGCAGAGGAGGGTTTCCGCTAGTCCATGCGCTCGGTTCAGGTCACCTGAGCCCGTCGATTGAGGGCGTTACCTGCTGGTCGCGTGCCTCTGCCAGCCCGGCGACCGTACCGACGATTTCGCGAGCGACATCCTGGGCCGTGAGGCCGATGCGCACCAGAACTTCGGCGCGCTTACCGTGGTCGAGGAACTCGCGCGGGATCCCGAAGTCACGGGCGGGGGTGAACACGCCTGCGTCGCGCAAGGCCTGCGACACTGCCGAGCCGACGCCCGCGGCACGGCCGTTGTCCTCGACCGTGGCGACCATCCGGAAGCGGGCAGCGAGTCCGGCTAGGTCGGGGCTCACAGGAATCACCCACCGCGGGTCGACCACCGTGACACCGATTCCCTGAGCCCCGAGCCGCTCGGCGACGTCGAGCACCAGAGGGGCCACCGCGCCCACGCTCACCAGCAACACGTCATCGTCGCCGACGCGGTGCAGTACATCAAGGCCACCCACCGAGTCGATCGACCGCACTTCGGGCCCGAGCGCTCCCTTGGGGAAACGCACCACCGTGGGCGCGTCATCGACCTCGACCGCCTCGTCGAGCAGACTGCGCAACTGCACGCCGTCACGCGGCGCCGCCACCCGCACGCCCGGAACCACCTGCAGCACAGACAGGTCCCACATGCCGTTGTGACTGGCGCCGTCGTCGCCCGTGACTCCCGCACGGTCGAGCACGAACGTGACTCCCGCGCCGTGCAGCGCACAGTCCATCAGCACCTGGTCGAAGGCACGGTTGAGGAAGGTGGCGTAGAGGGCCACCACGGGGTGCATTCCGGCGAAGGCCATGCCGGCAGCCGAGGTGGCGGCGTGCTGTTCGGCGATTCCGACGTCGATAGTGCGCTCGGGGAATGCCTGCTGGAACCGGGTGAGGCCAACGGGCCCGAGCATCGCGGCCGTAATGGCTACCACGTCGGGGCGACGGCTGCCGATGTCGACCAGTTGGTCGGCGAAGGTGCTGGTCCAGGTGGGGCCGCTGGCCGACAGCGGCTTGCCGGTGTCGGGGTCGACCACTCCGACAGCGTGGAATCTCTCGGCCTCATCGTCGAGTGCGGGCTGGTATCCCCGCCCCTTCTCGGTGAGTGCGTGCACGATGACCGGGCCCTCAAACCCCTTGGCCAGGTTCAGCGCGTGCTCGAGGGCCACAACGTCGTGACCGTCGACCGGGCCGATGTACTTGAGCCCGAGGTCCTCGAACAACCCCTGAGGAGCGACGATGTCCTTGAGCCCCTTCTTCATACCGTGCAGGGCCTCGTACACGGGAGCACCCACCACCGGCGTGCGCCCTAGGGTGCGCTTACCCCAGTGCAGGAATCGCTCGTACCCACCGGTGGTGCGCAGGGTCGCGAGGTGGTGAGCGAGCCCTCCGATCGTGGGTGAGTACGACCGCTCATTGTCATTGACCACGATGACAAGAGGACGGTCGTGCGCCGCGGCGATGTTGTTGAGCGCCTCCCAGGCCATGCCGCCGGTGAGGGCGCCGTCGCCCACCACAGCGACCACGTGACGCTGGCCGAGCTCACCGCGCAGCCTCAGCGCGGTGGCTACTCCATCGGCCCACCCGAGCGACGTCGAGGCGTGGCTGTTCTCGACAACGTCGTGCTCGCTCTCGGCCCGGGATGGGTACCCTGACAGCCCGCCGGCCTGCCGCAGCGTGTCGAAGTCTCCCGAGCGACCGGTGAGCATTTTGTGCACGTACGCCTGGTGGCCGGTGTCCCAGATGATGACGTCGTGGGGCGAGGTGAAACTGCGGTGAATCGCGACGGTGAGCTCGACCACACCGAGGTTGGGTCCGAGGTGTCCACCGGTGCGCGAGACCTTGTCGATGAGGAAGGTTCGAATCTCGGCCGACAGAGCGGGTAGGTCGTCGACCGACACCGCCTGGAGGTCGCGGGGAGACTGGATCGCGCCGAGCACACCCATAACGTAGCGCCCTCCGCCTCTGTCTCAGGCCCACGCGCGGGTGGGTCATTAACCTTCATTCTAGGCGCGCAGCATGATTCTGTGCGCTCTGGAGCCCTCACACCACACCGGTGGCGCCCGAGCGGACGAGGTGTCGGAGAGTTGACCTTGGCAGTCACTCGACCATCGAGTGCAGCGACTCGAGCATGGTAGCGAGCGGGGGTCAACCCTCTGTCTCAAGGCGGGCGAACCGCCCGCCGGTGCTAGGAAATTCCGAGCTCGAGACAGGCGGCCTGGGCAGCCTCCGTGGTACAGATTCTGGAGGCGGTGGTGAAGCCGGCAACGAGGACGTCCTTCACGTTGTCCCTGAAGATCGCCTGAGGCTCAAGCAGCACCGACGGGACATCCCGTCCACTGACCGTGTCGATGACGACGCCGTTAGTGGCTGGAGCC
Organism: Actinomycetota bacterium; assembly: GCA_009699025.1. Next base: position 2,555 of record WLOZ01000135.1, on the reverse strand, counting down.
TCACCCCGTGACAGCGCGATAGCAGCGGCGGCGGCAGTGTCTGCCTCCTTCTTGATGGCCTTGTAGACGGTGACGCACTGCGTACCCTCGAGAACGCGGGTCAGACCCTCGTCCGTGGCGTCCTGACCGGTGACGGGCACTGTGCCGGCGAGGCCGTTCTGGGCGAGCACGTCGATCACAGCACCGCCGAGGCCGTCGTTCGCCGCGACAACACCAACGATGGTGGGGTCGCTGGTGAACATCTGCTCGAAGATGACGCCACCTTTGACGTCGTCCCAGTCGGGAACCGACTGGTTCTGGCCGATGGTGAATCCTGCGTTCGTGATGGCCTTCTCGTAGCCCTGCCTGAACAGGGTGGCGTTGTTGTCGGTGGGCGAGCCGTTGAGCAGCGCGACGGTTCCACTGGTGACGCCGGCGTCGTTGAGGCACGAGACCAGCCCGTCGCCTTCGGCCCTGCCCACCGCCACGTTGTCGAACGATACGTACACGGCAGCACCTCCACCGAGGGTGAGGCGGTCGTAATCGATTGTCTTGATTCCTCGGGCCGCAGCCTTTTTCTCGCAGGCAGCACCGGTGTCGCTGTCGAGGTTGACGATCATCAGCACAGTGACGCCGGCCGAGATCATGCCGTCGCAGAGGGTGGTGAACGTGGCCTTGTCGCCGCCAGCGTTCTGGATATCGAACTCGATGCCCGCCGCGGTGAAGGCCTCGGCAAGATACGGGCGGTCAGCGGTCTCCCACCGGGCCGATGACGACGAGTCAGGCAGGATGACGCCGACCTTGGCCGGAGCGGCCGTGCTTGACGCGGGGGCGCTCGAGTTGGTGGCACCACAGGCGGCAAGAACGAGCGCCGATGTCACCGCGGTGACGACGAGGGCTCGTGAGCGAGAGCGCGTCATCGAGTCGGTGCCGACACCTCGGCGAAACGCGCTCGCACCTCTGGCTGGGCGGTGGCGGCGACGATGCGGCCCGACAACGCCGACCACACGGGTGGCTCGGTGGTACCGCGCAGGGCCCAGGCTGCCTGTCGCGCGGCCCCGAGGGCGACGTACTCGGCCGGCGGCGGCACCACGACCTCACCCCCGAAGAGGCTGGCGGCCACCACCTGAACCGCGGGCGAGCCTGCCGCTCCCCCGATCAGCAGGAAGCGGCGTGGGCGAACTCCGGCCGATCGCAGGGCGTCGACGGCGTCGGCGAGCCCACACAGCATGCCCTCGACTGCCGCGCGCGCGAGGTTCGCTGGACTCAGGCTGTCGCGGGTGATGCCGTGCAGGGAGCCTGTGGCATGAGGAAGGTTGGGGGTGCGCTCGCCATCGAGATAGGGCACCAGCGTGAGTCCTCCGGACCCGGGGTCGGCGGAGAGCGCGAGGTCGCTGAACTCCTCGAGGGTCACCCCCAGCAGCGACGCCGTGGCGCTCAGCACCCGCGCAGCATTGAGCGTGCACACCAGTGGCAGGTAGCGGCCGGTCGCATCGGCGAAGCCTGCGACCGCGCCGGTTGAGTCAGTGGTGGGCGAGTCGGAAACCGCGAACGCGGTGCCCGAAGTGCCGAGCGAGATCACCACATCACCGGGCGCGGCCCCGACCCCGAGGGCTGCCGCCATGTTGTCGCCGGTTCCGGGGGCCACCAGTATTCCGCTGGGTGTGTGTCCCACCGCGTCTCCCGGGGGGACCACGCGCGGCACAGCCACATCGCCACCCGCGGCATGCGCGAGGAGGTCGTGGCGATACCCACCCGAGACCGGAGACCAGTACCCGGTGCCGCTGGCATCGCCTCGGTCGGTGACGGCGTCGGCGGCACCCACGCCCCTCAGTCGCATCGTCAACCAATCGTGCGGGAGCATCACCATGTGCGACCGCGCCAGCGACTCGGGCTCGTGGCGTGCCATCCAGCGCAGCTTGGTCACCGTGAATGACGCCACGGGCACGCTGCCCACAGCCTCCGCCCAGGCCGCGGCACCACCGAACTCGGCCACCAGATCATCAGCGTCGGCGGCCGACCGGGTGTCGTTCCAGAGCAGCGCGGGCCGCACCACCTCAGAGTTCTCGTCGATCAGCACCATGCCGTGCTGCTGCCCTCCGACAGCGATGGCCTCCACATCGGCAAGGAGTCCCCCGCTGGCCCCCTCCCACGCCTGCCACCAGGCGGCAGGCGCGCACTCGGTGCCGTCAGGGTGAGGCGCCCGACCCTCGCGGACCACCGTGCCGGTGTCGGCGTCGACCACCACGACCTTGGTGGTCTGGGTCGATGAGTCGATTCCTGCGACGAGTGCCATGACGCCTAGAGTAGAACATGCGTCTCCGGCGACCCCGAGCGACGACCTTCCCCTCGTTTTCCCGCAGGTCCCGCTATAGACGTGGCTGCCAGCGGGTTCCGGCGATAGCCTCGTCAACCAGTTCGACCTCGCGCAGCGTGGCCGCCAGCCTCGCGCCCTCCGACTCGAGCACCGCCAATACCTCGGAAATCACCTCGGGCGGCAGCGTCTCAGCGAGCTCGCGACGGGCCGAGGCATACGTGCCGCGCGCACCTTCGAGGGTGGCCCTGCTGTGGTGCAC
>WLOZ01000134.1 GCA_009699025.1 Actinomycetota bacterium | reverse complement strand
GGGCCCGTCGGGAGAGCCGGTTGGTCAGCCGGCGGTGTGGATCGACTCGGTGGGGCTCGCGATCGAGGTGGCCACACCCGACCCCGCCTGGGTGGCGAGGCAGCAGCGCTACTCGATGTTCGGGGTGTCCGTTTTCCCCGTCTCGTCGCAGCTGCTGCAGGCTGACCCTGCCGGTCAGGCCCGGGTGCTGTCTACGGCGGTGGCCACCGCGGCCCGTCGACCCCGTCCGTCGGTGAGCGCTGTGCGCGTGGCCTAGAGGCCTAGAGGCCTAGAGGCCTAGAGGCCTAGATCCTGACGGGCCTCCGGGTTCAGCACTCCCCACATGATGAGCTGCTCGGTCAACATGCTGACCGGTTCGTCGTAGATAACGCTGAGCGTGCGCAGGTCCTCTTGGCGAATCGACAGAATACGTCCGTTGTAGTCGCCCCGCTGGGCCTGGATGGCCGCGGCGTAGCGTGACAGGGGCCCGGCCTTCTCGGCGGGCACCGAGCCGAGGCGCTCGAGGTCAAGGATGAGCTTGGGTGGTGCCTCGCTGGCGGCGGTGGGACCCCCGTCGGGAAGCAACTCGGAGACCGGTACACCGTAGAAGTCGGCCAGCTCGGCCAGCTTCTGCACGGTGACCGCGCGGTCGCCGCGCTCGTACGACCCGATGACAACTGCCTTCCAACGACCCCGTGACTTCTCCTCGACGCCGTGCAGGCTCAACTCCTGCTGCTGGCGGATGGCACGCAGACGGCTTCCGAGTGCCTTGGCGTAGTCACTGGACACGGGTCCTCCTCGTTGCGGTGCGTTGACTACAGAGCGTAACCCATCCGGTGGTGGAACTCACGTCGGTCGCCCCTGCTATCGTCAGGGCCTGCAAGACATCCTTTAACGACCCGTCCAGTGAGGCGGGGAAGGAGGTCAGTCTGATGTCTGCTGTGGGCTCATCCCCTGCGATGCCCCCCCGTGCCGTGATGTCGGGGTCCGACATCACGCGGGCTATCACCCGTATGGCGCACGAGATTGACGAGCGCACCCATGGTGCCGACGACGTGATCCTGCTCGGCATCCCCACGAGGGGAGTCGACCTCGCGCTGCGGCTCGGCGAACGGCTCGCTGAGATTCAGGGCCGCGCTATTCCTGTCGGTTCCCTCGACATCACCATGTACCGCGATGACCTTCGCCGCCGGCCCGCGAGGGCGCTACTACCTACTGAGATTCCCGCAGGCGGAGTTGACGACGCGCTCGTGGTCCTCGTTGACGACGTGCTCTTTTCTGGGCGCACCATCCGGGCTGCGCTCGACGCGCTGAATGACGTGGGCCGACCTCGAGCCGTGGCCCTGGCGATCCTGGTCGACCGGGGTCATCGTGAGCTGCCGATCAGGGCTGACTATGTGGGCAAGAACATTCCCACCTCGCAGCTCGAGACGGTGCGTGTTCAGTTGCTTGAGCACGATGGTGTCGACGCGGTCGTCGTGTCTGGATCCTCACAGCCGAACGAGGCCTCATGAGGGGCCACCTGCTGTCGGCGGCCGACCTCACCCTCGACGACGCCCTGCTCGTGCTCGACACGGCCCAGGAGTTGGCACAGATCGCCGACCGGCCCATTAAGAAGCTCCCCACCCTCAGGGGCCGTACGGTCGTTAACCTCTTCTACGAAGATTCCACTCGCACGCGCATTTCCTTCGAGGCGGCTGCCAAGCGGCTGTCGGCCGACGTCATCAACTTCTCGGCCAAGGGGTCGAGCGTGTCGAAGGGTGAGAGCCTCAAGGACACCGCGCTGACGCTCGAGGCGATGGGTGCCGACGCGGTGGTGATCCGCCACCCGGCCAGCGGTGCGCCGCACCGACTGGCGAACTCAGGCTGGATCCAAGGATCGGTTGTCAACGCAGGCGACGGAACCCACGAGCATCCGACTCAGGCGCTCCTCGACGCGTTCACGATGCGTGAGCACCTCGCGGGCGGCCGCGGTGACCTCGCCGGCCTGAGGGTAACCATCGTCGGAGACGTGCTGCACAGTCGCGTGGCACGCAGCAATGTTCGACTTCTCAGCACGCTGGGAGCTGAGGTCACGCTGGTGGCGCCACCCACCCTGCTGCCCGTCGGTGTCGAGACGTGGCCGTGCAGCGTCAGCTACGACCTCGATGCGCCGCTTCCCACCAGTGACGCGGTGATGATGCTGCGCGTACAGGCTGAGCGGATGCATTCGGCGTTTTTTCCGAGTGCGCGCGAGTACAGCCGCCGCTACGGGCTTGACGACCGTCGGGTGCACACGCTCCCCGACCACGCGATCGTGATGCACCCCGGACCCATGAACCGCGGTATGGAGATTGGGTCCGACGTTGCCGACTCGGCGCGGTCGGTGATCGTCGAGCAGGTGGCCAACGGGGTCAGCGTGCGAATGGCGGTGCTGTACCTCCTTCTCGGAGGGGCGCCCCTGACAGGAGAGGGAGAGTGAGCGTGACCCACGACGCGAGTGTGACCGGCGGGGCTCGGGTCGTCATCCGGGCGGTGGGCGTGGTGGGGAGTAGCGAGCGCTCCGACCTCGTGTTGTCAGAAGGGGTCATTCGCGAGCTCGTTCCGGCCGGAACGGCAGACCTCGGCGGCGCGCGGGTGATCGAGGGCGAGTCGCTGCTGGCGCTTCCGGGCCTTGTCGATCTTCACACCCACCTACGCGAGCCAGGTCGTGAAGACTCAGAGACCGTCGATACCGGAACCCGTGCGGCTGCGGCCGGCGGCTTTACCGCGGTGCACGCCATGGCCAACACCGACCCGGTCGCCGACACAGCCGGGGTGGTCGAGCAGGTGTGGCGGCTCGGTGCGGAAGCCGGTCACTGCGACGTCCACCCGGTTGGGGCGGTCACCGTCGGGCTCGACGGCCAGCGGCTGGCCGAATTGGGTGCGATGGCCGACTCCGCGGCCCGCGTGCGCATTTTCAGCGATGACGGCCGCTGCGTACACGACGCGCTGCTCATGCGCCGCGCGCTGGAGTACGTGAAGGCCTTCGACGGCGTGATTGCCCAGCATGCCCAGGAGCCGCGGCTCACCGAGGACGCGCAGATGAATGAGGGCGCGGTGTCGGGGGTGCTCGGGCTCCGGGGCTGGCCGGCGGTCGCTGAGGAGGCGATCATCGCTCGGGACGTGCTGCTGACCGAGCACGTGGGCTCGCGGCTGCACATCTGCCACGTGTCAACCGCTGGATCGGTCGATCTGATCCGGTGGGCCAAGGCTCGGGGCATCGACGTCACCGCCGAGGTGACGCCACACCACCTGCTGCTCACCGACGAACTCGTGGCCACCTATGACCCCGTGTACAAGGTCAACCCGCCGCTGCGCACGGCCGATGACGTCAGGGCGCTGCGCGAGGGGTTGGCCGACGGCACCATCGACGTGGTCGCCACCGACCATGCCCCCCATCCGTCGGAGGGCAAGGACTGCGAGTGGGGGGCGGCGGCGATGGGTATGACCGGGCTCGAGACGGCGCTGTCGGTCGTGGTCGAGGCCATGGTCGAGACCGGACTGCTCGACTGGGCCGGCGTGGTGGAGCGTATGTCTGCGACCCCCGCGCGCATCGGACGCCTGGCGGCCCAGGGGCGCCCGCTTGCCGTGGGGGAGCCGGCCAACCTCACCCTGGTCGACCCGGTGGCACGCGCTACCGTGTCGGCCGCGACGATGGTGTCTCGCTCGCGCAACACCCCCTTCGCCGGGCTCGACCTGCCAGTCAGGGTGGTTGCCACGTTCCTGCGAGGCCGACAGACCTATGGAGACCTGGCATGAGCCTTCTGACCGGGAGCACTCCGGCAACCCTGATGCTCGAGGACGGACGGTCGTTTCGGGGCCGATCGTTCGGCGCGGTGGGGGAGACCTTCGGCGAGGCAGTGTTCTCCACCGGCATGACCGGGTATCAGGAGACGCTCACCGACCCGTCCTACCAGCGGCAGGTCGTGGTCATGACCTCGCCGCATGTGGGCAACACCGGGGTCAACAACGACGACGCCGAGTCGCGTCGCATCTGGGTGGCGGGGTACGTGGTGCGCGACCCAAGCCGGCTCGCCAGCAACTGGCGGTCGCTGAGAAGTCTCGACGACGACCTGGTGCGCGACGGGGTGGTGGGCATCTGCGAGGTCGACACACGGGCTCTCACCCGGCACCTGCGTGACCGGGGAGCGATGAGGGTCGGGCTCTTCAGCGGCCCTGCGGCCGCGCGCCCGGACGACGAACTGCTGCAAGCGGTGCGCGAGTCACCGGCGATGGCGGGCGCCGACCTCACCTCCGAGGTAACCGCGAGCGCCCCGTACACCGTGGCCGCGGCAGGTGTCGTGCGCTTCAGGGTGGCGGCGGTCGACCTCGGGATCAAGGCGATGACGCCTCGGCTTCTTGCCGAGCGTGGGATCGAGGTTACGGTGGTGCCCGCCGGCATCACGCCCGACGAGCTGCTCGCACTCGGCGCCGACGGCATCTTCGTCTCGAATGGGCCCGGTGACCCGGCCACCGCCGACCACGCGGTGGCCCTAGTGCGGGCGACGCTCGACGCCAAGGTTCCGCTGTTCGGAATCTGCTTTGGCCATCAGGTGCTGGGGCGCGCTCTCGGGTTCGGCACCTACAAGCTGCCCTTCGGGCACCGCGGCATCAACCAGCCCGTGCTCGACCGGGCCACGGGGCGCGTCGAGGTGACCGCCCACAACCACGGCTTTGCCGTCGATGCCCCTCTCGACTCCATCTCAGAGACTCCCTATGGAAGGGTCGAAGTGAGCCACATCGGCCTGAATGACAACGTCGTCGAGGGACTCAGATGCCTCGACCTGCCCGCCTTCTCCGTGCAGTACCACCCGGAGGCGGCGGCCGGCCCCCACGACTCGGCCTATCTCTTCGACCGCTTCGTCGCGCTGATGGGCGGTGCCTGATGCCTCGTCGCACCGACATCCACAGCATCATGGTGATCGGATCTGGCCCCATCGTGATCGGCCAGGCCTGCGAGTTCGACTACTCGGGCACCCAGGCCTGTCGGGTGCTGCGCGACGAGGGCTTTCGGGTGGTGTTGGTCAACAGCAACCCGGCGACGATCATGACTGATCCCGAGTTCGCCGACGCCACCTACATTGAGCCCATCACCACCGACGTCCTCACCCGCATCATCGAGCGCGAGAGGCCCGACGCTCTCCTTGCCACCCTGGGGGGCCAGACCGCCCTGAACGCCGCGATGGCCCTGCACGCAGCAGGGGTGCTCGAGCAGTACGGCGTGCGACTGATCGGGGCCAACGTTGCGGCCATCGAGGCGGGCGAGAATCGAGAGCTGTTCAAGAAGATCGTCTCCGGCATCGTCATCGACGGTTATCAGGCCGAGAGCGCCCGCAGCGTCGTGTGTCACACGATCGACGACTGCTTTGGCGCGATTGATGAGCTCGGCTATCCGGTGGTGGTGCGGCCGTCGTTCACCATGGGCGGGGCTGGATCGGGCATCGCCCGCGACGAGGGCGACCTTCTGCGGATTGCCGGGGCGGGGCTGGCGGCAAGTCCCACCACCGAGGTGCTCCTCGAGGAGTCGATTCTGGGCTGGAAGGAGTTCGAGCTCGAACTGATGCGCGACCAGAGCGACAACGTGGTGGTTGTCTGCTCAATCGAAAACCTCGACCCGATGGGCGTGCACACCGGCGATTCCATCACGGTGGCGCCGTCGCTGACCCTCACCGACCGCGAGTACCAGCTCATGCGCGACGTGGGCATTGAGGTGATCCGCAAAGTGGGAGTCGACACGGGCGGCTGCAATATTCAGTTCGCGATTCACCCCGACGACGGCCGCATGATCGTGATCGAGATGAACCCTCGTGTGTCGCGCTCGTCGGCGCTCGCCTCCAAGGCGACAGGCTTCCCGATCGCGAAGATCGCCGCGAAGCTCGCTGTGGGGTACACGCTCGACGAGATTCCCAACGACATCACGCGC
>WLOZ01000133.1 GCA_009699025.1 Actinomycetota bacterium | reverse complement strand
GTTGAACTGCACTGTTGAACTGCACTGTCCCTTTTGGCCCTTGGTCCGTCGAATAGGGATGCTGCGAACATAATGATGCGCCAAGCAGGATAATGCTGAAACATGTTTCCCCTAATGAACTGGTAACACTTGAAGTGAAGTGTTACCAGAGCGTCAGGGGACGAGCACCACGTACAAGGAGCCAGACGGCATCAGCGCAGCTCGGTAGTCGCTCCGAGGCGGCTCGCCTCGCGCCTCGAGAAGTGATCCGGTAGAGCACTTGGCTCCACATCAGGGAAGTGCTCATGCAGGATTGCGCAGACGTCGATGCTGCGTAGCCGCTCTAGTGTCCCGTCGATGAGAACTCTCTGAAACCAAGGCCCTGCTGTGAGCTCTTCAGCTCGATGGAATCTTCGCGTATCCGGCTGTCAGACCAGGTAGCACGCCTGTCCGTTTCAGTGGTCGGTTGCGCACGGGTGCCAAAGGAATGCTCCGACACTGCGGCCATGCCTGATACGCCTGTAGTCGACCTCGACAATCTGGACGACGACGGTCGATACCTCCGATACCACGCAGCCAGGGACGAGTCATTCCCTGCCTACGCACAGCACCGTGCTGAAGTGCGCGACCTGTGTGAGCTCACAAGAGGAATGTCTGTTGTCGAGATCGGGTGCGGAACAGGTCCACATCTCCCCCATCTCACCGGCCTAGTCGGAACCGATGGGTTCGTGGCCGGCGTCGACAGCTCGTCAAAGATGCTCAGAGCCACTGAGCAGCGGTTGGTCGGTACTGGCGTCGCCGTGGGTGACGGAACCGGTGGCTCCGTGAAGCTCGAGCATTCACGCTTGGACGACTTTGCGTCAGACCGCTTCTTCGACGTGGTGATCGCGGATCGCTTGATCGGGCACCTACCTGACCCGGTTGGCGGACTGCGGCAGTTGGGCGCGTTGTGCGCTGCTGGTGGTCGTGTGGTGGTCGTGAACATGCTCAACGCTGCAACCACAGTGAACTTGGGTGACGGCGAGCACGAGCGCGAACTGGCCAGGCGTGTGCTCTCGTGGCGCAGCGAACGTGGCACAACATCTGCGTGGGCGGTCGGTGTTCTCCCTTCGCTTGCTGTGCGCGCCGGTCTCGTGCCAACCGGGAGTCGCTTGTGGAGCTTCGCGTGCAGGTCGCTTGCAGAGAGCTATCCGCACACACCTTTGCTCGAGTACGGCGCACACGCTCACACGGACGGTGCGATCAACGAAGAAGACGCAGAACGATGGAGGCTCCTGCTGCAACAGCGCGACGCTGACGGCACGTTCGCTGCCGGGATCGTGATCCGGGCTGATGTGCTGATGAAGCCTTCTTGGTGACAGCACTCTGCACAAAGTGTGGTCAGAGAGATGAGGTTCCTATTGAAGCAAACCTCTCCGAGGTACGTCCTCGCTGCGTGCACGGAGTGCCGACACTGCCAGCATGAGCACACCGGACAACTACCAGCTGGTCGGGCTGGCAACCGCAGTGAGTGCCGTAGTCGTGCGACCTGCTGAGAAGGTCGTTATCGACGCAGCGATACCGGGAGAGGTTCGTGTAGGGCGTGGAGGCATGGTGTGCAACACGCTTGCAGTCGCCAGCGCCCTTGGTGCTCGAGTCGGAGGTGTCATTGCCAGCGGTAGTGACGCTGCAGGCGCCGCTGCAAGAGAGACAGTCGTACGCGAGGGTGTCAATGCGTCGTTTGTGACAACCAGACAGACACCCGTGACAGTCACGATCGTAGAAGGCATGACACGTTCTTCAATCATGGGCAGCGATGGAGAGCGGGAAGCCGACCTGGACCCTGAGGCCGTCGAAGCGGCATGGAATGCCTTGGCCGCACGGCCCGTGTGGGTGATGCTCACCCTGCCTGCGCTCGAATCCCCTGCCGGACAGAGATTCGTCTCATTGGCTCAACGAACGGGAGCCAGAGTTGCGCTCACGCTCTCGAGTGCTGGCCATGTACGAGCTCGAGCGTGGCGCCTACAGGCCCTGATGGTGGCAGTTGACTTGGTGTTCGGTAACGCAGACGAGTACGCCGCCTTGCTTGAAGCAGACGTCGAAGTGCCGCTCATGCTCACAACCGTCGGAGAACGCGGCGCACACGTGATGCAGTACGGCGAAGTACTCACCCGCGTTCCAGTCGAGACGCCAGGCCTCGTTCGTGACACGACCGGTGCAGGTGACGCTTTCGCGGCCGGCGTGCTCTCCGCGCTCGACCCTCAAGACTTGAGTCTGCCAGCTATCGAGCACGCTGTGCAGGTAGGTCATCGCGCTGCTTCAGTGATCATCGCAAATATGGGCGCCGAGCCAGGTGAGGCCGCGACCGTGCTTCGCGAAATAGGCAGAGACGCTGGGTTGTAGCTGAAGCAACTGCTCTCACAACGTGACGCGAACCCAGGCTCCGTCATCAAAGGACCTCTGCCCGGGAGTCATGCCTTTGGTTCGGAAGAAGAGGATCGCACCCATTGTGCGATCCATGAAAGTCGTCGTAGCCACTGCCGAACCCCGCGGGGCTTACCACCTCACACCACTCGCGGTTGCGCTGCAGACGAACGCAGCGTCGTTCTTTCACCTAGTGCCGTACCCAGAACCGGTGCAAGGCACTGCATCCATAGAAGTGGTCTCGCAACTCTCGATCATCAACGACTGCGATCGTGTTGTGATTACAGGAGGGACGTTCTCACCCTGAACCGAACTTGTCGCACGCTATGCGGTGTCGCTTGGAAAACCTGTCGTGTTCTCCGAGCTCGCTTACGTAGGCAACCCTGCGCCAGTAGCCCCACACGTACCTATTGCACTGGCAACAGCGCTCTCAGCTGACGGCGCTTCGAGCCTCGCGCACTACCTTGGCGTGCCACACGTATCAGTGACAGGTACCCCGCTCTCGATCAACTACCTGCTTGGACGCCGGCACCTAAGCGTGTGCTGCTGTTGTCGACGTCGGACATGACTACCCGCGATCCTGACCTTGTCTTGCTCAGCACCGCCTGAGTTCGGCAGCAAGGGGGGACGAAGTGTGGAGAAATCTCCCCTACATCTTGTGGATGCCCCGATTCGGGGCGTGCCCTCACGCGATGGCCCTGCATGGTCATCGTCGCGTGCTGCAGGCCGCTGGGCGCGGATGGTGCGCGAGGGGGCACCAACAAGTCTCCGCATCGGACGTATGCGACCGCGGATTCCGGACAGCCTTTGGGTCGGGTCGAAATGGCGACAGTCCAATGGCGGCGTGAGGCGATACTGGGGCGATGGGGCTTGACCGGATCGAGTACAGCAAACCGAAGCGGCTCGCGCCCGGCGATGTTGTCGCAGTGCTGTCGCCATCGTGGGGAGGACCGCACGTCTTCCCGCACGTGTTCGAGGCTGGTGTTCGCACGTTGCGCGACCGCTTCGGCCTTGAGGTTCGCGAGTACCGGACGACACGACTGGCGCCGTCAGACCTCGCAGCGAACCCGCGAGCCCGAGCCGCCGACATGAACGCGGCGTTCGCCGACCCATCGGTTCGAGCGATCATCGCATCGATCGGCGGCAACGACGCTGCGCGCATCCTGCGGCATCTGGACACCGATGTCATCCGCGCCAACCCGAAGGTGCTCATGGGCTACTCGGACACGACAGCACCGCTCGTGTTCTGCCACCAGCTCGGGCTCGTCACCTTCAACGGTCCGAGCGTGATGGCCGGACTCGCCCAACTCGGCAACTTTCCAGAGGCCGAGGCCCACATCCGCTCGATCCTCTTCGAGCCGTCTTCCACACTTGACTACGAGTCCTACCCGGTCTGGGTGGATTCGTACGCAGACTGGAGCGACGCCGACTCGATTGGAGTCGGCAAGCGACGACCACATGACGGCTGGCACTGGCTCAACCCGGTGGGAACGCGAAGCGGTCGCCTCGCAGGTGGGTGCATCGAAGTCCTCGAGTTCCTGAAGGGCACCGCGTACTGGCCCGACGAACGGTTCTGGAAGGACCGCATCATGTTCCTTGAGACCTCCGAAGACAAGCCGACCGTGGAACAGGTGCGGGCGTGGCTGTTCAACTACGGGATCCAGGGAGTCTTCGACCATCTCGCCGCCCTGCTCATTGGTCGGGCACGCGGCTACACCAACGACGAGAAGGCCCGACTCGACGACATGATCCTCGACACCGTCGTCGGCCAGTTCGGCGGCCGCGACGTTCCCATCGTGACCAACATGGACTTCGGCCACACCGATCCCCAATGGATCCTCCCCCTCGGTGTCACCGCAGAACTCGACGCAGCCAACAGGACGTTCAGACTGGTGGAGGGTGCGGTGATCTGAGTCGGCCGGTCGCCACTCGGAGGCGGGGCCGAGTGATCAGGTGGCTGGGTCCTGGGTGATGCAGCGATGCTGGCGGGTTCGCCGCGGCGTCGCAGGATGATGTCTCCGCACCGGGATCGGGTTGCCATCCTCGTCGAACTTGCCCGAGGGTCGGATGCGCAGCCGGTCTGCGCGGCCAGCGAGCTGGTTGCGTCGCGAGGCGAGCCGCGTCCAGCCTTCATGCGATGAGCCGTGGCGTGTCGCGAACGCTGCGTCACAGACTGCGGTGCCCGCTTCAAGCGCTGAGAGACGGCCCGCCGCGGCGAGCTGTCCCGCGTACGCATCGGCGATGTCCGGGTGGCGGCAACCGGCCTCCCAGGCGAGGTCGATCAGTTGGCGGGCGCGCACGTCCTGTCCGACGTGGCGCCAGTAGGTGACGCAACACCACAGCGCGGCGTCGGCCACCCGTTGTTCAACGCCTGCGGCAAGCCAGCTGGTGTACGCGCCGGTGCCGGCCTCGCGGCCGGTGGTCTCGAAGAATCCGCGGGCGTAGCGGTCAGGGTCGCCGAGCGCCACCGTCGCGACCGCGTCGAACCAGGTGTCGAGCGGGCACGGTTCGAGCCGGCGGCAGGCCGGGCACGGGTCCTTCGGATCGCAACGGCCAAGGGGTGCGAGCTTCGGCGCCCACACCTTCGACCATGCGAGAGTGGAGTTGCACAGGCCGAGCCTGCCCTTCTTCGGTGGGAGGTGCTCGAGGAGTGGAACGACTGCGGCGAGCACCGTTGCCGTGCCGGCTGTGTCGGCCGCCGCGCACCGCTCGTTGAGCACCTGTTCGAGATGTGCGAGCAGCGTGGCGGGTTGCGGGCGAGCTCTCGTCATAACCCGACTCGAGCTCTACCGCGCTGAGGTCTCGTGGGACACTTCGCACGCGCTGTTGAGTGAGCGCTATCTGTTGATTCGTGATGCGACATAGCTCGGGTCGCTAGTCCAGACGACGCGGACACCGGCCTCGTCCAAAGCGAGCTGGCAACGCACACACGGCTGAGCGTGACGGACAGCACCGTCTCGCCCAACACGCGCAACATACGCCGTGGCGCCACGCGCGTTCCCGGCAAGTCGAAGTGCTGCGATCTCTGCATGCACGCTGATGTGCCAGAGGTCCTTGTCGAGCACGGATGGGTCATTGCGTTGAGAGTTCGCCGCAGCAGCGAGCACTCGCCCACCGCGAACGATGACGCAGCCGACCTTCCACCGCCCGTCGATCGTACGAGCGATGCGACTGGCACGTTCCAGCCAGCGTGCTGCTCTGCCATCGACCACGAGCACACGCGGATCGGCGTACTTCTCGGTTGGCGTGAGCAGGCGTTGGTACATGCAGCCCACCGTTCACGGAGGCTCCGAAACAGCACGCGCTGCACAAAGGACAGCTCTCTACGGCGCAGCTGTCTTACTGCCGCCTCATCGCACTTTCGATGAAGTGTTACCAGTTTGAGAGTGTCCCAAACTTCTCCTCGATCTGTACAAATGGTGGCGTGAGGGCAGCGCTATTGAAGTTTGGCGCCGAGCTGGTCAAACCCCTATTACAGCTAAGTTGCAGCAGCCGTCACAACCATGGACTGCTTCCGCATCCCCGCTTTCCCCTGCGAGCTTGTACTCGTCAGG